>JBBRUB010000665.1:0-2930 GCA_038248175.1 Cytophagales bacterium
GCCAAGTTTGCGCTTGGTGAATCGCATGGAGCCGCCAAAATATTCATCGACGTAGTACGGAAAGGAGAGATGCCGTTTGCTGGGATCGTAGAGGGCGATAAAGAAGTTGCGGGCGTCGATAATCTGCCCCAGTTCCGTATGGATTTTCTGGTACAGTTCATTTAAGTTGGGCGTATTGATGGTCCAGTTCGCGATGCTGTAATAGAGTTTCTGCGATTTTTCGGCCCGAATTTTGCCAGTGGTATCGTGCAGAATACAGCGAAACGATACGGGCCGCCCCCGGTCAAAGCGGCAGTTGATACTACCGGACAGAAAGAGGGTTTTGCCGGTTTTGTTCCGAAAAACGGTTTCGACGTAGGGCAGGCTCTCGCCCTGCTGAATGCGTTTGAGCAGGGCCAGCGTACTACTGGCATAGTCGGGGTGCAGCACATCGCGCAGGTTAAGGGCGGCAATCTCGTTGGAGCTGTAGCCGAGACTTTCGCGCCAGGCCCGGTTTACAAAAATGAATTTGCCATCCAGCGTGAGGAGCTGAATCAGGTCGGAGGTGTTGTCAACGAGGTCCTGCAACTGGGCATTGGTGCTGGAGAGCGCTGAGGCCACCCGCCGTTTGTTGGTCACATCCTCGCCAATGAGCGTAAACGAAGTAATTGTCTTAACCCGATTGTCAACGGTTTTATGATCGGTATCGTCGGCAATGAACGAGTTTAGCAAGACGTTACGGAAGGCCCCGGAGCGGGTCAGCAGCGTAATTTCCTTCTGTTCGGGAAAGCCTCCTTTCATCAGTGCCTCCTCAAAATCGAGTTCGAGCCGGGCGCGGTCGGCAGCGGGGATGAAGAGATCGAAGAAGTTTTTGCCGACCACATCGTCGGGTTGCCAGGCGGTTACGCGGTAGGTGTATGGGTTGGCGTAGCTTAGCGTACCGTCGCGCTCGATGGTCAGGCCAATCAGGTTAAGCTGGTCAACAGTCTGCCGCACGTCGAAGCGGACGGGCAGATGGGTTACGGGTGCGGTTGGGACGGAGGTCGTAGGCATTGGAATCAGCAAATCAGTCAGGAGCTTAGGCAAGTTGCCGGGTCACTGTTTAAATTTACGCAAAACCCCGGATATTGCAGACTTTCGGTTCTTTGTCATTCATAGTCATTTGTTGTCATTGCCGGTCATTCGTAGCTTTTTACTGACAGCCAATGCATTGTCAACAATGACAATTAATGACTACGAATGTAAAACTGGGTTTACCTTTAACTTATCATCTATATGTTACAACGTTTTCTTGCCTGTTTCTTTCTGCTGGGCCTGCTGGGCTGCGAACCGTTCGATTTGGAACGAAAGACGTTTCCTGTTTGCGTATCGCCCACCGCCGACATCGGCATTACGTCTGACCGGCTGGACGTAACGTTCTTTCTGGACAAACCTCAGGGAGATATAACGGTGGCGGGCTGGGACCCCGGCGACAGCAAGGGTGTGAATCGGGTTGGCCAGCGGGTAACGTATAATTACGCTCAGGCGGGTACCTATACCGTTACGCTCGTGCTGGTGAACGGATGCGACGATAAATTTACCACTACCCGGCAGATAACCCTCTCGAAGTAAGTTGCTTCGTTTCCTCCCATTGACTGTTAATTTATATTCTCATTATGCGCTTTCTTTTCTTGCTCGTCATTTCATTGTTCCTCATCAGCCAAAGCCAGGCGCAGGAACGGATCGGCAATGTCCGGGTCAGAACACTGGACTCGGCGGAGGTCGAAATCCTGTATGATCTGTTGACCACCCGCCCCGGCGATTCGCTGTTTTTTGAGGTGCGGAGCCGGCAGCGCGGTTCTCTGTATGTCCGGCCCGAATTTGTACGCGGTGAAGTAGGTACGCGCATCACGGCAGGATCAAACCGGCGCATTGTCTGGAACGCACTGGGCAACGGCTACGCCCTCGATGAACCCATTCAGGTCATTGTCCGGGTCCGTTCGGGTGGGGCAGTGATCCCTGACGAGGTACCAACGCAGCCTTCTGTAGCGCAGACGCCCCAGCCCAGCCGCGACGACCCTACCGGTGCTCCGGCAGTCACGCCCCAACCGACCCGCCAACGTTACGACGGCCCGGTCTGGGCATTACTGAGTGCGGTGGCTCCCGGTATCGGCAATATTTTTGTGCAGCGGCCTCGGCCACGCGTTGGTTTTCGGCCCTTAGCAACGGTGGCTGCCTACGGTTTGCTGGCCTACGGTCTGCTGGAACGGAAACAGGCGCAGGACGATTACGCCGTGTATGCCGTACAGAAAAACGCAGCCGCCGGAGAGCCGTTTTACAAAACAGCCAACCAGCACCATCAGCGGTATTATCTCGCCACACGGGGTGCCGCTGTTATTGCCCTGACCGACGTAGTGCTAACGCTCGTAAAGGGCCTGTACAACAGGCAGCTCGACCGCGAAGCCCGCCGAATCGCGCCCGTATCGGTACGGCCCGGTATGCAGGCGGGGCAGTTCACGGCAGTAGTTCGGTATTCATTCTAACCCATTTGTACAATGCGTATTTCTGTAATTTTATTCACTGTGCTGCTGATCTGGCAATCAGGTACGGCGCAAAACCGCCGGTCCAAAATCGTCACGTATTCGGCTACCAGTGCCTGGACCAACGTTACGTTACGGGCCCCTGCCAAACCAGTTCAGGCCACCACCCGCCCCGCAAATACCCGCCCCGCCATCCCAACGCCCATCGAAGGCTTCCGACCTGCGTTTACGGGTGATTTTGTGACTAATCGAAACGGCTGGCAGGCGGGCAGCATTGGCGATTATCAGTACCAGATTGGTACGGGCGTGTATAATGTTCGGAAGCGTGACCCCGATACCAAACAAACGGCGTTCAGCTTCGTGCCGCTGCCCGCGCAGATCAACCTCAACTTAGCCGATTATTTCACGATAAAAGCTGACGTTGTGAGCGAA
>JBBRUB010000666.1:0-2922 GCA_038248175.1 Cytophagales bacterium
AACCCTTCTGACGATCGCACTCTTTAATAGCACCTTCTATGTCGTTGCGGTCAAGCATGGCTTTCACTTTCCGAACGAAGTCATCAATCGAACCGGAACCGTTGGCTTTACCGATGGTGAAGAAACGTTCGATGGAGAAGACAAGCACGGTCAGGAAGCAAGTGAACAGAATCGGCACGATAAAGCCGCCCTTGTAAACGGTACCGAAGTAGTCGCCGGGGAGCGGCTCCTTAGCATTGTCTCCTTCCTGGAAGTGACTCCCGTCGCCGAAGACGAACATGTAGGTCAGGATTCCAATCAGCAACAGGATTGGGATGATAAGGACTGGGTTCAAGCCGCCCGACTTCTTCTTGGGTGCCGCCGTCTTGGCAGGTGCTGGAGAGGGTGTTTGTGTTTTCATTGGAACTGGACTGTAGGGTTAAAATTAAAAGTTGGTTTGCCCGGTAAAAAAAGTGAAAAATTTAGATTATTCAGGTTTTGTCAGTCAAATATTTGAACTAACTCTTCTGAAGCCTCCACAAAACTATGGTTTTTTAAGAGAATACAACACAACCCTGTTGGTCAAACTTTCCATAACCGTGGCAATCCACTAATAAATACTTGGACAAATCTCGTTTCACTAACTAAATGACGTGAACCGCCTATACCTACTAAGTTCCTGTTTTTCAGAGTCACCCTGCTCAGCTGCTTGTATTCAGCAAAAGAAGGCAATTGGACAAGTGGGGGGTGATTTGTTCATAAAATTATTGTTAAGATTGGCCGATCACGCTCAGGTATTCACCCGCACTTTAATTGATAGATGTACGATGAGATCGTATTCCACACGAGTTTCAAAAAAAAAGCACAAAAAAAACCAGCACGGTTGTGCTGGCTTCTGTCTATACCGGGGCAGAAAAATACAATCTGAAGACTATGAAATGAAAGAAGACCGCCAAATGACGGTCTTCTGAGTCGGGATGGCGGGATTCGAACCCACGACCTCTTGCACCCCATGCAAGCACGCTACCAGGCTGCGCTACATCCCGAATAAGATTTGCAAAAGTAATACTTTTCTAAAAGCGGGCCAATTAATTGGCCCGCTTTTAGAAAAGTCAGTTCTTACCGCTTCCCTGCGCTGCCGGGGGCTGCTTACCGGCCTGACGTTGCTGCTGCATCGGGTTTTCTCCTCTGCCACGCTGCTGCTGACGGTACAACTGGAACCGGTTTGGAGCGAATACGCGCGGGAAACTATTGTTCTCCGTGTCAATATCGGCAATTTCCAGGAATGGGTCCAGTGTCCATTGCTTTACTTTCTTATTGGTAGCAATGACCTTATTGATAGCCACATCGTTGAACCGCCAGATTTCAGCCGGGAAACGCGCTACGGAGTCTGTACCGTCTTCGAACTCCATTCTGATGATAACCGGCATAGGCAAGCCGCCTTTGTTCTTCAGCGACACGGTGTAATAATTCATCTGATCAGCTTTCTCGATGGCTTTACGTTCATCGTCACTCAACGTGGCCATATAGTCCTGATATTTCTTCTTGTCAGCGTCCGTTACCGCATAGGGGTCGTAGTTATTATAAAAGTCCGCCATTGTGCTATCCTGGGCCACTACGCTCTCTCCTTTCGTGGCTGCGTCGCGCTGTTTACTGACGGTTCCAGCTTTGCGCATGGCTTCGGTGCGGGCCGCTGCTTTGGTAATTTCGGGGTTGCCGCCTTCTACCTGAAACCAGTCGATACTAACTAAATCCTGGTCAACGGGCTGCACACCGTAGAACCAGCCTTTCCAGAACCAGTCCAGATCAACACCCGATGCGTCTTCCATCGTGCGGAAAAAATCGGCGGGCTCAGGGCTTTTGAACGCCCAGCGTTGCGCGTATTCTTTGAAGGCGTAGTCGAACAGTTCACGACCCATGACCGTCTCGCGCAGGATGTTCAGGGCCGTTGCGGGCTTGGCGTAGGCGTTTGGCCCCAGACCAATGACGTTATCGGATGACGACATAATGGGCGACAGCACCGACTTGTCAGATTTCATGTAATCGACAATCAGTTGGGGTTCTCCACGCCGGGTTGGGTAGTTGTAATCCCACTCCTTTTCGGCCAGGTACTGGCAAAATGTGTTCAGTCCTTCGTCCATCCAGGTCCACTGCCGCTCATCGGAGTTGACAATCATCGGGAAAAAGTTATGCCCCACCTCGTGAATAATAACGCCAATCATACCGTACTTCACGGCTTCGCTATACGTTCCGTCGGGTTCGGGGCGGCCACCGTTGAACGAAATCATGGGGTACTCCATACCGCCACCAGCCGTAGCATGGCACGAAATAGCAACCGGATACGGATACTTGATAGTCCGGTTACCATACGATTTCAAGGTGTGTTCAACCACACGGGTCGAGTACTGCTCCCAAAGCGGATTGCCTTCTTTTGGATAGTACGACATGCTCCATATCTTCTTCCCATCGCCGTAAACATCGGTTTGCATAGCATCCCAGATGAACTTGCGGCTGCTGGCAAAGGCAAAATCACGCACGTTGTCGGCTTTATAGACCCACGTCTTCTTAGCCGTAGTTCCACCCGCTTTGATTTTCTCGGCGGCAACGGCTTCGTCCTGCGTTACGATCACGACCGGCGTTTTAGAGTTGGCGGCCTGCGCCATGCGCTTCTGCTGGGTACCACTTAGCATCTGCTTGTAATTCTGGCACTCGCCGGTCGCGCCCACAACGTGGTCGGCGGGGACGGTGATGGCCACTTTGTAGTTGCCGAAGATAAGCGTGAACTCGCCCTGACCCAGAAACTGCTTATTCTGCCAGCCGTTTACGTCGTTGTACGAACACAGGCGCGGAAACCAGTGGGCAATGAAGTAGTTGTAATTGCCGTCTTTCTCGAAGAACTCCATGCCGCTCCGTCCGTAATACTCCGTAATGAAGTAATTCCAG
>JBBRUB010000667.1:0-2919 GCA_038248175.1 Cytophagales bacterium
CGGTGCGGTACTCCTGCATCAACACAATTTCCCGCTCGATGCGGCTGATTGTATGGTCGATTTTGGTGGTTTGGGTGTCGAGAAAAGCGACGATTTTGGATTGTTCGCTAAGGTTAGGGCTGACAAGTGGTATCTCGCCTAAGATACTGGTGTTCAAGTTATCCATGGTGGTGCCAACGGAGTTCAGCAACAAATATTCTTTAATAAAATTAGTACGTAGATATATACTGATGAACTCAGGTCTTACTTGATTGATATCTAATCGAACGTTGAGACATCCTGTACCACAAAGCCAACCAACTTCTTTATCACTAACCAAAGCACATCTTCCCATTTCTCCTCTACGCCCAAAAACTATATCGCCATATTGTAGAGAGTGACGAATCAAATCATGGTATTTTCCATCACTGACGCAGCATTTCCAATCTGGAATGATTAATCCATCATATATATTGGCTGGATTTATTACAGGGATATTACCCTCAATGTATTCTTCAGCATGTAACTGGGTACCAAAAGGTCCTGTTTGTAAGCTTGTGGCAACATGCTTCAACTTCTTCACGTCCCAATGGCTGGGAATATCGCCCAGCCAGTCAATGCCGGAATCCTTCATCGCTACGTTCGGCTGGATGCCTTTGGTGACGGCTTCGTTGATGAGGGCGGTTTTCTCTTCGCGCAGCAGGGTAATCAGTCGGCGTTTGCGGTTGATGAGCGTATCGAGTTGAGCCGTTTTTTCGTCGAGGTAGTGGGCAATGGTGGTTTGTTCGGGGAGGGAAGGGGGGCATGGGATTTTCAGAAACCTTACAATTTCCTGACTTATGTTGGGCTGACCACCTCCGTAGCTTAGATTGATGATATCCTCACGGCTGGCAATAAACCAATAGAAGACAAAACGCTGAAGAAAATATTCACTATCTGCAAGCGCACAACAGGCTTGGTTTGTACAACCCTCAATAGCTGTAAGTGATACTCTTCCGATAGTTGCCCCATACATAGCAATCAGTAACGTTTCAACGGGATATATCTTCAGCGTAGAATGTTCGCGAAACGCTTGCTCGGTAATTTTACGGTTACACTCGTAGAGTATACCATCATTCAAATCGCCGGTATTTATCCAGTTGATAACGCCATCTTTGTAGAAAGTCTCATCCCCAGCTTTAGGGGTAGTGCCACTGCCTATCACATTGAAACTCCGGCTTACTTTTCGACTTTCCCAATGACTGGGAATATCACCAATCCAGTCAATACCGGAGGGTTTGTATGTATTGTAGGTAGTTAGTGTTGCCATAAGGGTTCTGTTTGCCAGGTTGTAGGAAAACCGAGCGCTGCCAAATCCACGTTCGGGTAACGGGTCAGTAAATCAGCCATACGGGTTGTAGATGGATTGCCAGCATCCATAACCGTCAGCAGGTATTTCATACAGCAAACATGGACATACAAAAAATGATGTTGATTAACGGGTGGAACCCAGTGCAGTCACGGAGCTGGAGGTCTGGGTAGTAGTTTGGGGCGTCCCGGCAGATTTTTATTCCAAAGCCGTCCGTGATGAGCGCATACGTTTCGGATCTGGGTAATTGCCTGCAGCCAACTCGGTAAATAAGTGTGGTTGACAGTCATCAACTCAGCCGCAATCCGATCTTTGGCCTTGACGGTCGGTTTCAGGTTGCCGTACAATTTGGATAAATTACCAAAACTGACTGTTTCAAGTGTCTTCCAGGCGGGTGGGAATCGCTTGTCAGGTCCGTAACGTTTATAATGCTCGGTAATGAATGCGTCTTTTGACCGACTCAGTTCGTTACTGATTCCGGCTACTGTTTTTACCCATTCCTGGGAGTCGGTAAAAAGTCGGGGGTCCGTAAACCACCACGCGTCTGTTTCATACGACAATTCGAGGATCAATCGGGTACGTAATCCAATCTCAATTCGCTCAATGACATCAAACATCAGTAAGCGCAATTCGCGGTCAAAATTATACAAAGCAATGACTGTGTCGAACGAACTACCGGGTTTAAAGAGGTGAGTCTGAGAGGTTACTGGATACAATTGGGAAGGGATAAAAAAAAGACTCGCCCTGGTACGCTGATCTGACGGGTAGCGTGGCGAGTACTGTTGATACGAAAGTACAACGTTTTCTTGAATTATCGAAATGGATGCACCTTGTTTTCATAGCCTGGCTGAGATGATGGAAGTCGAAACGGATAGGCCAGTTCGTCTGCTTAATACACTACCTGTTTAATCAAACTGTCCGTTTCGGCTTCCAGAGCCAGAATATCGGCCCGGATGTCGGCTAATGAGCGCAGGGGTTTGTACTGGTAAAAATATTTGGTGAAGTTGACCTCGTAGCCCACTTTGGTTTTGCTGTGGTCAATCCAGCACGTTCCGGCGTCCCGGTCGGGTGCGTGGGGCAGCACCTCCCGCTCAAAATACGCCTGAATGTCTTCCAGCAAGGGTACGTTTTCGGCATCGCGCAGGCTGGTATCGGCTTCGTAGGCGGGCGTGTTTTTGTCGGCAAAGAGGGGCGTGGCTTTTTTGCCTTTTTTCGGCACGGGTTTGCCATTGGCATCGCGCAGGGCGTGTTCAATGGTGATGCGGCTATAGCCAAAGAAAGTGTTGGGGTAAATCTTAACGAATTCGCCTTCCTGAAACCCCCCGTACAGCCGGGTAATTTCCTTTATCTGTGTCGGCGAAATCTCATTCCGCTTATTGCCCAGACTACGGGTCATTTTCTGGAAAAAGCCGGTGGCATTAATCAACTGCACCTTACCGCGTCGCGGCTTCGTTTTGTGGTTGGTCACAATCCAGATGTACGTACTGATGCCGGTGTTGTAAAACAACTGGTCGGGCAGGGCCACAATGGCTTCGAGCATATCGTTTTCGATAATCCACCGGCGTATATCACTTTCGCCACTGCCGGCACCA
>JBBRUB010000668.1:0-2916 GCA_038248175.1 Cytophagales bacterium
GTTGATGGCGTAGTCAATATAACCGCCTGCTTCACCCGATGCGTAGTAAAAGGTGAGGGGATAGTTACCTGCCGAACCAACGTTTACGGCAAAGTCCACGTAGCGGCTGGCTCCATCGAAGCCCCCCACATACTGCCCGCCTGACGCATTGCCACCTGATTGCACGTCCGTTCCGGGGCTGCGGTTGCCGCCTTCGGCTTCGGCGCAGACAACGCCGGTGGTGGTAGTTGGCGGGGTTGCTGTGTCGTTAACGACTGAAAATGGGAAGTCAACGGCTTGCGTAGGAATAAAATGACCCTGGGCATTTCGGACGAATGCTCTGCGAGTTCCAGTGCAATTTGCGGGAAGAGTCTGATCGTAGCATATAGGTGAGTTTAAGTCAGCAATGCTCCCATTATCATAGACCCAGATATATGAAGAACCTGTGGGTGCTGACACATTGGCACCGTTTATAACAACACTTTGCCCCGGAGTACTCATGGTACGGACAGTAATTGGCGTGGGTGTTGTCCCGTCGAATATCCCACTGATTGCCCCATACCAGGCGTCGGCGGCCTCCATTAATCCCGGAACGGTAAAGTGAACGGGTTCTGCATTTCCCACTACGGCCCGTCTTGAGCCGACTGGCACAAGTACATCCATATCTGGGCCGCGAAATATGTATTTCAGGTCATTGTTACCAGGATCGGCGTTGATGGCGGTAATAACGGCTTCCTGCCCGGCAGACACCGTGCTGTTGGTATTTCCTTCGTTGAGCGATGCTTTGGCAACAACCCAGGGTATCTGAACTGATGTGTTCATGTCAGTTCTGGACTGCCGGATCACGGTTAGCAGTTTATTCTTGTAATCGTCAGAACTGCTAACTTTTCATTTTTCTATCACACCGCCTGAGTTTAAATCAGGCCAATTACCTGTCAAGGCCCAGGTATCACTTTCGCCCTGCTGCCAGAGAATGGCCCTCAGGCCATACATGGAGCCATAAAACTGGAGTGCATTACGCAACACCCCGTATGGACCACCTTCACTAAAGCGCGGGTTTGTAGAGACCGGAAAGCCAAGCGGTGTTGCGGCCGGGTTTATAGCGGTGGTTGCCCAGTTGGTAATGGTGGTGCCACCCCAGGCCGCGTTGAAAAAAGCAATCGGAATTTCGTTGTTGAACTTAGTCGCCAATTTTTCGCCCAACGCAGCCCAACACCAAAGTGAATTACCCATTGGCGCAATCTGAGCCTGATTGTTGGCAACCGAAGCCATTGTACCAATATACATCAGTTTGTTGCCCCCTTTATAGGCCGTTGGGTCTTTGGTCAGGGTGGCTGTCAGCGAACTCAAATCCGTGAACCGGGTTGGTTGAACCCGAACACCATCCATCGAGGGCAGGGGCTGGGTAGCTACTTTGAGTTCATTGTCATAGTCAGGCACGTAATTCTCCAGGCCCTGCGCGTTCGACTGGCCCGAAATCATAAACACCTCGCCAACACCCACTTTGATTGACACCGTTTTGGTGCCAACCCGTGTGAGATTCTCTCCCGTGTTGGGTGTGGCCTTAACCGTCAGGCGATACCACCCCTGCGCTAAATCTGTAATGCCGCCAAAAGCCCCTCCACCATTGTTTCCCAACTGAAACGAGAGTGCATTGGCTTGCGTAACGACTCCGGTGCTGACGCTGAGTTTATCAAACTTAGCCGTCAGGGTGTATTCGCCGTCTTTGAAAAGCTGCGAATTGAACGTCCCCAGAATAGACATCGGAGCCGTGTTGTCGGAGCCTCGCTGGAATACAGCTCCATCGTAAGGCCAGGTGACCCTAAGTTGTTGAGCATGGCTGATCAACGTGCATAGCACGGCCAGGCATGAAAAAAGTAGTCTTTTCATGAGTACAAACTGTTTGAAAAAGTTGAAATAGAAGAAAAACGAGACGCTAATCAGGGGCAACTATACTCGTAATAAGTAATATTTATCGCCCCGCCATCGGGGGTAAAGGGCCAGTTTTGATTGAGTTTGATTCCGTGTCTGACTACTCTGGTCGCAAGTCCCTTCTCGTTGAATGTATAATAGTAATTTAGTTGATACACATTTCCGTTCGGATAAAGAGTACTCCCTATCATACTCGTTGTATTGCGGGCAACGAGATTCTTGCTCGATTTTCCGAGGAAGGGGTATAGATTAGGTAAGTTTGGTCTCGACAAAAAGTATAGAGTGGTATCAGAACCAGTACCGAATTCACTACCAACGTAGGATGCATATTTAACGATATTGCTCTGTTCTACAAATACCTGAGCTGCCAGTTTGCCATTGTTGAGATACCGAACCGGGAATCCCTCCGCATCATATTCGATGAGATGATAATCAGGAGGCCCCGTTGACAAGCCCCGGCCATTGAGCGGTATAGTATCAAGGTGATTCTTATTACCTTGAATTGACAAATCAGGAAAAAAGGAGCGAAATATCCGTTGGCTGGTATATTCATACTTTCTAACTGCCTTACTACCACCAGCACTGATGTAGTCAGTTTGCACCAACCGACCCAATTGGTCATAGCTGTACAACACTTCGTATTCTTTACTGACCGTATATGACGCGCCATCGGCGGTTACCGTTTCGGGATCAACTACGGGAAACGTGCCGTTATTTACTGCTTTAAAAATTAGTTTGGTAAACCTGCAATTGGCGGGGGGCTGTACAACAAAATCATAATTAGGCAAGGGTATTGCCGTCGAGCTTATCACCGTAGTCGCAACGGGCGGGGTCGTTGTTGAGGTCGGCGGGCCAACCACCACTGGCGGTTTTACCTCCTCCACCTCTTTCTTGCAGCCAATACCCAGGCCCAGCAGGGTTAGCAGGATAAGACTATAAATCATCGTCGTTTTCATAAGCACGTCGTTGCGTTTTGATAAGACAAAGGTGGAGGAGTAAAATCAA
>JBBRUB010000669.1:0-2904 GCA_038248175.1 Cytophagales bacterium
ACGATGTTGGGCGAGAGCGTAGAAGGCCGGTTGCGGGTACTGTCCAGCGCGGGAATGCTGAGGTGCGCCACCATCACACCCGCTGCCCCGGCGTTGATGAGTTGCCGAAACGGATACAGTTCAAGCGAGTCGAGTTGGGCGCGGCTTTTGGGAATCAGCGGCAGATCGTAGTGCGAGTCGGTGCCGGTATCACCGTGGCCGGGAAAATGCTTAATGCTGGTCATCAGACGATTATCCTGCATCCCGCGCATGTAAGCGAGGGCTTTGCGGGCCACATCGTACTTGTTTTCGCCAAAAGACCGGAAGTTAATGACCGGATTGTTGGGGTTATTATTGACGTCGGCGGTGGGCGCGAAATTGACGTGCATTCCCAGCCGGCGCGCCTGTTTGGCCAGATTGGCCCCCATCCGGTAAATGAGCGAATCGCTGGCTGGCCCCTGCATGGCTCCGAGCGTCATCTGATACGGGTAGCGCACGGTGCTATCAAGCCGCATGGCAATGCCCCATTCGGCATCCATCGCAATCAGCAGCGGTACCGCCGAGAGGGCCTGTAATCGGTTCGTAATTTTAGCCTGACGGATGGGACCACCCTGAAAAAAAACTACCCCACCGAGTTTGTTGGTGCGCACGAGCGTCACGAGCGAATCTTCGTAGCTGGTCCGGCCCCGGTTGGAGTAGCCCGCCACCATGATCAGCTGACCGATGCGTCCATCAGGCGTAAGGGTGGTAAAGACCGAGTCGGCCCATTGGTTCTGGCGTTCGCTCAGTTGCAGGAAAGCGGGCAGTGTCTGCGCGAACGCAGTGATCGTCAGGAAAAAGAAGAAGAGAACGGCAAGCAGAGACCGAAAGTGGGTGGTCATATCGTCTTTGAAACAGATTAAGTTTCAAAGATAACCAGTAGGTCGTACACTCTTGTGCGACCAGCCGCGAATAGCGGCTAACAGGGTACCTGAATTACGATGTTAGTCGCTGCTCGCGGCTGGTCGGTCAGGAGTGACCAACCTACTTCCGGTACCGGCTGCGATAGACAGGGCCGACCCCGAAGCCGTAGCCGAGTGAGACGGTAAACGCCGAATTATTGACGCGCAGATTGGGATCGGTCATTATATCGGCCAGGCCGTAAGTGTAGCGGGCGTCAATGAGGAACCGCTGGCCCGTTCCCAGGCCGGGCCAGTTGAGCTGAAAACCGGCCAATACGCCGAGGTCAACGGGTCTAAATTGATTACTAATGTCGCGGGTTGCCTGCGCACGGCCATTTTCGATAATGCTCGCCTGTTTGGCATTTAGCTTGAACGCCAATGCCGGACCAAAGTAAACGTTGGGCCGAAAATTACCTTTCAACGTCAGGAAATAGCGCAGCGCAATCGGGATTTCCAGGTAATTGACAGTGCGCTTATCGCTGTTGACAACCGGACCCGGTACGTTGTACTTCGCCCCGCGCTGACTGTACAAAACATCGGCAGAGATACCGAAATGATTCAGCGAACTGTACATCAGAAACGCGCCCGCTGAAATGCCGGGTTTGAACGAGAAACTCTGATTTCCATCGCCCGCAAACGTTGAATAGGTCATGCCTACACGAGGACCCGCGCTGAAGCGTTGCTGGGCAAAAACGGTGGAGAAACAGGTGGTGGCGAAGAGAACGGAGAACGTACTGAAGCGTAAAAAAACGGAACGAAACATAGAGATAAGAATGAGATGAACTGCCCGATTAACGCCTACTTTTCGCAAATGTTTTATGAGTCAGCTCTGCATCTTACCAAACGGCTCGGTTTGAAAGGTCCTGATTTTGCCTATTTTTGAGTACGAGTTGCACGAAAGCAGTTCGCCGACACTATCCTTTCTTCATCAGAACCGCATGAACCGACCCTCACTTTATTTCCGCGACGAACACTACCTTTTCCGGCAGAGCGTCCGGCAGTTTATCGACACCGAAGTAGTGCCGAACACCGACGCCTGGGAAACCGCCCGGCAGATTCCCATCTCCGTCTTTCGGCGCATGGGCGAGCTGGGCTACCTCGGCCTGCCGTTTTCCGAAACCTACGGCGGGGTCGATGCTGATTTCTGGTACTCGGTTGTGTTTCTGGAAGAGCTGGCCCGCTGCGGCATGGGCGGCTTTGCCACCGCCGTGAGCGTACACGAGTATATGGCTGTGAATCATATTGCCAAAGCCGGATCCGACGACCTCAAAAACCGTTACCTGCGCCCCGCCATCGCAGGCGAAAAAGTGGCCGCCCTCGCCATTACCGAACCCGACACCGGCTCCGACGTATCGGCCATCCGCACCTCAGCCATCCGTACCGACGCGGGCGATGCCTTCATGGTAAACGGGGCCAAAACGTTTATCAGTAACGGCACCTACGGCGATTTCGTCACGCTTGTGGCAGCGGGGTATTGATGTGACACAAAAGGACATTGATTTCATCTCAGAATCTCCTTATGTTAGTACAGTAGCTTGATTTTATAGAAGCACAGTGTCAGTAAATAGCCCAGATGCATCTGTTGGCACTATTTCTCTTGCAGGTCTCGGTATTACGGCTGATTTATTTAAGATTATTAGTCTCGAATTTGATGCAGGCTCTCTATTTGGTGAGGAGGTAGAAAAAGAAAAATATGTGATTTTGTGATATGGGGCATTGACACAATTATTTCCAAACCAGACGGCAGCAAGTGTTATGAATACTTCTGTGACCATCTCAAAGAAAGACTACACTATTGTGGGCGTTCTTCAAAAATCTGGTGCCTGATTTGGGCCTGTGAGCTTTGATGATGCCATATATTTCCCGACTTTGACATACCAAAAATATATTGTAAAAAAAACACCAATGTTACAAGTTATTGCACTCGCAAAGGACACAAAACTTGTCGCTCAAGCCGTGACAGATATTACACAAAAACTCACTG
>JBBRUB010000670.1:0-2894 GCA_038248175.1 Cytophagales bacterium
CCACCGACGGCGGGTATTATCTGCTCGGCATGAAACAACCGCACGATTTTCTGTTCACCGATATGCCCTGGAGCCAGCCCCAACTGCGCCAGCGTACCGAACTCGCCATCGGGCAACACAACCTGACGTTTGAACAGCTCGACGAACTCCCCGATATTGACGAGTGGGCTGATTATGAACGGGCTATTGCTGCTACTCTCCTTCCATGAACACACAAACTAACCTCACAGAATCCCGCTTCGACGCACTGAGAAACCGACTCTTCGGGCGGCTCGGCACCAACAAACCGTACCGGATTGTCTATTACCGGGGGTTTGGCGGCCCATGTACTGACGAAAATGAACCCGGTAACATCTGGCTCAAAGGTCGGGTGTTGCGCGAGCGAGATTTGCCCATCCCCTCCGACCGCGATACGTTCTGGCAAAATATACTGGCTACGTACCAGCGTTTCGAGAGCGACGAAGTACCCGGCGTAACGGTCCGCATCGACGCATTTGGCGAAACCCACACGACCGTAACAGATAAAGAAGGGTATTTTGACCTGACCATTCACCCGCCCCGGAACCTGCCGCCCGGTCGGGTATGGTTTCCGGTACGGTACATGCTCGATGGTGTGGTGCAGCCCAATACCGGAGAGCCGGTTTTGAAGGATGGCTACCTGATGGTATCGCCGTTGTTCAGTCAGTTTGGGGTCATTTCGGACATTGACGATACCGTGCTGATGACTGGGGCTACGAGTCTGCTGCAAACCGCCCAGCTTACGTTTCTGGGCAATGCCTATACCCGGCTACCGTTTGGGGGTGTAGCCGCATTTTACCGGGCCTTGCAGAGCGGCCCCGTCACAACGCTGTTCAATCCCATTTATTACGTATCGAGCAGCCCCTGGAATTTGTATGATTTGCTGATTGACTTTTTCCGTATTCAGGGCATTCCAAAGGGGCCGCTGCTGCTGCGCGATTTCGGGCTGAACCGCGAGACGCTCTCGTCCCAAGGGCATCACATTCATAAACTGGCTCAGATCAGGAAGATACTGGATGTGAACCCCAGTCTGGCGTTCATCCTCATTGGTGACAGTGGGCAGCAGGACCCCGAAATTTACACGCAGGTGGTCCGCGAACACCCCAACCGCATCCGGGCCGTCTATATCCGCGATGTGACCCCCGGCGTGGACTCGCCCGAAACGCGCGACGCATCGGTCCACGAACTCATCCGCACCACCGATGCCCACAACGTACCGATACTGCTCGTGACCGATACTGTGGCAGCCGCCGAACACGCAGCCGCCAACGGCTTCATCGACCCCGACGCCCTGCCCGAAATCCGCGCTGACCGTGAAGCCGATCAGTAGCCACAGAAATAAACATTAAGCAATCTCTACCTTAATCTGTTTCCCCATGCCCAGTTGCACAATCTTGTTGAGCGTCTCCAACTGAATATCCGACTTGCCATTTTCAATCCGGGAGATATAGTGGCGCGAGGTACCACTTTTTGTTGCCACATCGAGCTGCGATAAACCTGTTGCCTGCCGGGCCTCACGCAGGAGCGCGCCAACAGCCAACTTTTCGGTTTTCTGAATCAGCGTACTTTGTTGGTACAGCTCATCGGGGTCCAGGTCCAGAGGGCCTTCTATGGTTCTGCGGCTCAGTTGTATCTGAACGGGAACGACAGGCCAGCACAATGTGCGCGTTGGCGAAACCGCAACCTGCTTAAAAACATCGAAATCTAAAAGGGGAAAAAGTTGCGTATCCCCATCGCGCTTCCACTCGGCAAAGCGTGGCTCAAAGTCGTTACGCCGAACCTCTCCGCTTGTCCATAACGTGGTTATGATGAATGGCTCAACCGTCAGGATTTTGGTGATACGGGGCAGCGGTAGCTTTGTTAGATTAGCCATGATACAGGTCAGATACGTTTGATGTGGGGATTAAGGCGGTAAAAGGTTTCCAGCAGGTCGAGTTGGTTTTCTTCTCTTTCTACAAAAGCAATCACTTTTTTGAGGGATGTGGTCGGTAACCGTCCAGCAATGACCTCGCAGGTTCTGATCGCGATTAAGCCTCATGTTCGGCATATTGGGCGTGACAGTGGGGTGGCAGGTGTTCACGGGAAAATACGCTGATAATTATCCCGTCGAGGGTGTCAAAAACAGGCATTGAATCTTATCTGTGGGTGGAACGCTCAACTATCGAAAAAGGTGTCTAATTAGACACCCTAATCCTTTTCCTGAATGACTCCGAAATCCGCGCTGACTGCGGAGTTAATCAGTACGATTCTTTACGCGTCCGGCTTACTTGAGCGAATACGCTTTTACGGTGTTGTGGAAAAAAGTGGGCACAAATAGCATACGGGTGGCTGAATTATAGCCAATATCTGCCGAGTTGATTTTATCTGCCGACGTATCGGACGTCAGCTCGGTTGAGCCGTCGGGGCGGATGTGCCAGATTTTTCCGCGCCATTCGGTAACCATATAGCTCTTGTTTCCCAACGCCACAATGCCATCAATCCCGCCCATTCCCTTCGCTACGGTACCTATGGTTTTGGTAGCGGGGTTCATGGTCAGCAAAGAGCCATCGCCGTTGCCAATCAGCAGTTGGTTGTCTTCAAACAAAAGGCCGTTGGGCCCTTTGAGTGGTGCTCCTGCCAGAACAAGATTCGCCTTTCCGTTATTGATCGCCCAGATTTTGCTGTCGCCCGAATCCGTGATATAGACAATCCCTTTTTTGGTGTCTATGGCAATATCATTGAGAAACTTGGCTCCTTCAACTGGGTAGCGGTTAATTATTTTTCCGGTCGCCAACGCAATTTCTGCCACCTGAGTCATCTCGGTAACGTATAGTTTGTCGCCCAAAATACCCATGCCTTTGGTCGAGTTGAGACCCTCCGTGAACTTCAACTTGATC
>JBBRUB010000671.1:0-2893 GCA_038248175.1 Cytophagales bacterium
ACATTATTGTGGTTGACAAAGGCCGCATCGTAGAGCAGGGCACCCACGACGAGCTGCTGCAACAGGCCGGAGCCTATGCCAACCTACACCAGATGCAGTATAAGGAAATGGCCTGATTTATTCCTGCTTGCCAATGCTCATCAGAATCTTGTCGATACGGCTCTTGTCCATATCTACGATCTCGAAGCGGTAGTGATTCCAGATGAATATCTCGCCGGTTTTGGGAATATCTTTGATAATGTGAAGGGCAAAGCCACCCAGCGTATCAAAACCCGTGAGGTCGCGCCGGTCGTGCGTGGAGAGAGAGATGTTGAAATGCGACAGGAAATCTTCGAACGGTAGTTGCGCATCGATCAGAAAGCTACCGTCTTCGCGCGGCTGAATCTCATAATCAGACTCATCTTCGTCGTTGATGTCGCCCACGAGTGCATCCAGAATATCGTTCAGCGTTACAAAGCCCAGTACACCACCATATTCGTCCACAATGATCCCCACGTACTGTTTGCGTTCGCGAAAGCGCTCCAGTACCTGATAGGCGCGGTTGTTTTCGGGAATAAACAATACATCGCGTTTCATGTCGGCCAGTCGCGTCAGTTCCATGTCAAGGTCGGTGCCGAGCAGGTATTTGGTATAAATCAGGCCTACCACCTCATCGACCCCGCCGTTGCAGAGCGGAAACACGGAGTGGCGGTTTTCCAGAATTTTGGCGCGGTTTTCGGCGATTTCATCCTGTAGGTCGAGATAGACAATCTCCTGCCGGTTGGTCATCAGCGAGGTAATGCGCCGGTCGCCGAGCAAAAACACGTTCTGTACAATCTCCTGCTCAATTTCTTCGATTGACCCGCCCGACGTGCCCTCCTGCACCAAACTCTTGATTTCATCTTCGGTAACGATGCTGTCATCGGGTTTTATGCCCAGCATTTTGATGAGTAAATCGCTTGATATGGTTAGCAGTGCGATGAACGGAGATGTGACTTTGGAGAGCAGGATCATGGGCGCGGCCATTGTTTTGGCTATGCCTTCGGGGTTAGAGAGACCAATGCGTTTGGGAACCAGTTCGCCCAGCACTAAAGACAGGTACGTAAGCAGCAGCAGCACCAGCACTACGGCAACGGAATGGGCGTAAGGCTGCAAAATAGCGACCCGGGCCACCAGATTCTGCATGTCGGTGGTGAGTTTGTCGCCCGAAAAAATACCAAGTAAAATGCCGATCAGCGTGATGCCGATCTGCACCGTCGAGAGAAACCGGTTGGGCGAGCTGGCCAGGTCGAGGGCTACCTGCGCCCGGCGGTCACCGTTTTTGGCAGCGGCTTCGAGCCGGGACTTGCGCGAAGAAACCAACGCAATTTCTGACATCGAGAACACGCCGTTCAGGATGGTCAGTAACAGAATAATAAGGATCTCCACAGAGGAATAAATTGACTGGTTATAAAAATAACTAAACTACACCGTTATCGGTTTTCAAGGTTATCGGACGTGGCAATAGATGCGGTAAGATAACTCAATCGACTCGCCAACCGGCTACTGCCCTGCAATATGCAACCGGCTTTCGTTACTTTTGCGGCCTATACTGCCCCTCGATTAAAATGATTGTCTTTATCAATGACCGTCCCATCCGGCTGGTCGGTGCGAAAGTAGCCGCCCGCCGTGCAGGACACCCCAACCAGTCGATCTCAGACACAATACCCGATTACGACCAGATTCTGGATGCCCGGCTCGAAAGCCTCAAAGAAGATGCCCTGCACGGACACCTGCTGGTGTTGAACGCAACGCCGGCCACCGTTGGGAAACTGCTGACGCTACTCCAAAAAGCCGATGCCAACCGCCTGCTTTCCGTTACGCTGGGCTGTTTAGATAAGGACGACTGCGAAGCGGCCATAAAAAAGCCGTTCAGGATCAGTAAAGCCGCCGGGGGCATTGTGGTGAAAGAAGGGAAGAACCTGCTGATTTTTCGGCGCGGCAAGTGGGACCTGCCCAAAGGCAAGCTCGACGAGGGCGAATCGTCGCGAAAGGCTGCCGCCCGTGAAGTGGCCGAAGAAACGGGGGTTCAGGTGCTGGTGGGCGAGCGTATCTGCACAACCTGGCACGTTTACACCCTCGATGGTAACCGGATTCTGAAACGTACCAAATGGTATCAGATGAGCGTCATTAACGATAGTCGTATGGCTCCACAGGCAGAAGAAGATATCGAAAAAGTAGAATGGCTCAACCGGCGCGATACACAGCTTGCCCTTACCAACTCATTCAGCTCCATCCGCTACGTCATGGAAACCGCTAACCACGGAGTTGTAAAGTTATAAAGTTGGCTGACGCGGGGGAAATCCGGCGTCAGCCAACTTTATAACTTTACAACTTTTTAATCTTGTACGGCAGAAAGTCATCCACGTTCTGACCGTAGCGGTGCAGGTCGCGGATGATGCTCGAACTGATGGGGGCAAGGCTGGGCGAGGTAATCAGAAAAACCGTTTCTACTTCTTCATAGACAAAGCGGTTTACCTGCGAAATTCCGTTTTCGTACTCAAAGTCGGTAGTATTGCGCAGACCCCGCAACAAAAAGCGCGCGCCCTGCTGACGGGCCACACTGGCCGTCAGGTCGTCGTAGCTGATGATACGCACAGCAGGTTCGTCGGCAAAGGCTTCTTCGATTAGCCCAATCATTTGCTCGAGCGGAAAAGACCGTTCCTTGCGGGCGTTGCGGCCAATACCAATGATAATCTCATCGAACAGCCGCAGCCCCCGCCGAACAATGTCTTCGTGGCCTTTGGTAAACGGATCGAATGACCCCGGAAATAAAGCTATACGCATGATTAATTGTGAATGTGCGAATAATAGAATAAGTGAATATGGCTGATGCCGAAGGTATTCACTCATTCTATCATTCACAATTCGCTCA
>JBBRUB010000672.1:0-2880 GCA_038248175.1 Cytophagales bacterium
GTGGCCGAGGGCGAATTGCTCAGTACCCAGCTTTTTCAGGCGTATCTGCACGAAGAGGGTGTAGCGTCGGCCCTGCTGCCCGCGCTGGAGTTCATGCGTATCGACGCCGACAACGAGCCGGAAATTGCCTATACCGAGCAGCGGCTATCCGAAATGCTGCCCAATCAGGCCGACAAGCAGATTATCGTAACCCAGGGCTTTATCTGCCGCAACCCACGGGACGAAGTGGATAACCTGAAACGGGGCGGTTCGGACTATACGGCCTCGCTAATTGGCGGAGCCATCCGCGCTGACGAAATCCAGATATGGACCGATATCGACGGGATGCACAACAACGACCCGCGCATCGTGAAAAATACCCACCCGGTCCGTGAACTGACGTTCGACGAAGCGGCTGAACTGGCGTATTTCGGCGCGAAAATCCTGCACCCATCCACTATTACGCCCGCCCGGATGTTTGGCGTACCCGTTCGGCTCAAAAACACGATGGAACCGTCGGCTCCCGGCACCCTCATTGCTGAACGGACCGGAACACCCAACAGTACCGCGCCGGTATTTAAGGCCGTAGCGGCCAAAGACGGCATCACGGCTCTGTACATTCATTCCAGCCGGATGCTGAACGCCTACGGGTTTTTACGACGGATTTTTGAGATTTTCGAGAAGTACAAAACACCCGTCGATATGCTGGCCACGTCAGAAGTATCGGTGTCGGTCACGATTGATAACACCGACCGCATTGCCGAGATCACCGCCGAACTCAGCACCTTCTGCGACCTCGAGGAACCCGACTACGACCAGACGATTATCTGTATTGTGGGTAATTTTAGTGCCGACAATGGGGGCGTAGCTGTACGGGTATTCAACGCCATGCAAAACATCCCGATACGGATGATATCCTACGGCGGCACCGAGAGCAACTTGTCTATGCTGGTACACAGCCGCTACAAAGCCGACGCCCTGAACGCGCTGAACGAAGGTTTATTTTCGGCGTAACTTTGCCACAACCAACCAGTCATTGCCATGACCGACACTGAGTTCTTACAGGCCGTTAAACGCTCGGTTCACGAAATTGACCCGCAGGCCGAGGTATGGCTATTTGGCTCGCGGGCGCGGGGCGACGCGCGACCCGATTCCGACTGGGATTTTCTAATCCTGACCAATCAGCACGCGAACGGGCAGTTCAAACGCCGGATACGTAGTCATCTCTATGACATTGGCTACGAGGTAAATCATACCATCAGCACAGTTATCCAATCGAGAACTGACGCGCCGTTTGTGACATCGACAGAGTTGTTTCAAAACGTTTTAGACGAGGGCAGAAAGCTATGAGCGAAGGAAAGCAGGCGTTGATTGCTTACCGACTGGAGATGTCCGATGAGATGATGAGTGATGCCCGGTCACTCCTCGACGAAGAACGCTGGAAATCGGCGGTGAATCGGTTATACTACGCCGTTTTTCAGGTGGTGTCAGCGCTGATGCTTCAGGAAGGTATTCGCATCAAGTCACATTCCGGCGCTAAGGCGATGCTTGAACTGCATTTTATCAAAACAGGACGTATCGAGAAACAATGGAGTAAGTTTTATAACGATCTCTCAGACAGCCGAGAAGAAAGTGACTACGGTGCCTTTGTAAGCTATACCGCCAACGACGTGTTGCCGCTACTACCCCAAACCGAAGAATTCATCGCGTTAATAAAGGAGTTGATTACTAAATGTGTTTAATCCGATGACCGACGCTGAGTTCTTACAGGCCGTTAAACGCTCGGTTCACGAAATTGACCCGCAGGCCGAGGTATGGCTCTTCGGCTCGCGGGCGCGGGGCGACGCGCGACCCGATTCCGACTGGGATTTTCTGGTCCTGACCGAAAAACCTGTTGATCGGTTATTCAAATATCAGTTGCGGGATCACTTATATGACATAGAGTTGCACAATAGTAAGGTGATTGGTTCCATTATCCACTCAAAACAGGATTGGGAGAGTACCCATAGAGTGACCCCGCTATACCGCAACATCAAACGCGATGGCATCTCAATATGAATCGCACGAAAGATGATTTAGTTGCCTATCGTATTGAGCGGGCGTTCGGTACACTGAGGACCGCCAGAACATTGGCGAACTCAGGCGATTGGAACGCGGTAGCTAATCGGCTGTATTATGCTTGCTTCTATGCTGTGCTGGCCCTATTGGCAAAAAACGACATGGATACTTACACGCACAAAGGCGTGAAAGTCATGTTGAGTCAGCACTTCATCAAATCTGGTCTGGTTGATGTGGTTTGGAGTAAGCTGTATCAAAAACTCTTCGACAATCGAAACGAAGCCGATTACGAAGACTTTGTTGATTTTAATGAGGAGGAAATTGGCGTTTTCATTGACGATGCCGAGCAATTTATCAACGTCATCACCGCGTTGGCCAAACAATAATTTTTTATGCTACAACTCTCTTACATCCGCGATAATAAAGACGCCGTACTGGCCGGTCTGCAAAAACGGCATTTCGCCAACGCAGAGACCACCATCGATCAGGTGCTAACGCTCGACCAGCAACGGCGCGATACGCAACGCGACCTCGACGATACGCTGGCCCGGTCCAATGTTCAATCTAAGTTAGTTGGCCACTACCTTAGATTGAATAAAGAGGCTTCCGCTGACGTAGACATAATGAAAGAACAAGTCTCCATAATGAAAGCATCAGTAAAGCTTTTGGAGGAGAAGCTGTACACCATAGAACAGCAATTGAAGAACGTACTCGTCACCATTCCGAATATTCCGCACAGCAGCGTACCCGAAGGACGTACCGCCGACGATAACGAAGTGGTGCTGGAACACGGCGAGAAACCCATCCTGTACGATGGCGCACAACCGCACTGGGAACTCATCA
>JBBRUB010000673.1:0-2878 GCA_038248175.1 Cytophagales bacterium
ACATCCGAATACCGGATCGACTGAGCCGCCACCTGATTCAGAAACCGCAGCTCATCGCCCGATGGTGTGTTGGGCAACGCTTCGGTAGCGGCACTACTGCCCTGCACGAGTTGGTAAAACGCATCGGGATTGTCGAACACGGTACCCATCGAGCCAACTTTACTCTGTAACAGCATCGACTCTACCGACCCCAGCTGCACGGCCAGTGGTTGCTCGGGCAGGGTAATTGGATAGGCCGGAAACTTATGGGCCAGGTAGCGGGCCGCCCAGCCTTCGTCGGTATAAACATTGGCATCGGACCCCGACAACCAGATGTCCGTAGCGCGGAAGTGCGAGCGGTTTGGCGAGGCATAGCCTACGTTCTGTACCAGACTGAGCTGCCCATTGTCATACAGTTCTTTAAACGCGCTCATGGCCGGGTTCAGGCCCATCTGCGCATTCAGTTTCAGCACCTTGTCTTTGGCGATGCCGATGGTAGGGCGTTTCTGGTAATAGATGTCGTTCTCAAACGGCACCACCGTATTCAGCCCGTCGTTGCCGCCCTGCAACTGCACCAGCACCAGAATGGTGCCATCGGTAGTGCGCATATCGACCTGAAACGGATTATGCGCATAGGCCCGCACTGGCATTCCCTGCATCCCAAAGGCCACGCCCCCGGTAAGCAACCCCATCTGACGAAGAAATTCGGAACGATTCATGGTGTTAATGAGTGAAAGAGCGAATGAGTGAAAGGTTGCTGACGCTGTTAAGCTGCCACTGGAGGTTAATCACTCATTCGCTCAATCAACACAATTAAATAAGTTGATACTCCGGCAGGCGCATGAGGGCTTTGAGGAACCTGCTGATGCGGAGGTCGGCGTTTGGGGTGTTGGTGGACCAGTTGGCGGCAATGGTACCGTCGAGCAGGGTATCTAAAAGCAGTTTTTCCTGGGCTGCCGTTGGCGTTCCGGCCAGCAACAGCGTGGTTACGTCTTTTACGAAGCGGGGAGCGTCTTCGGCGGTTTTGAACGAACGGGCGTAGCTGAGCGGATCGACGCTGAATGACAGCCTTTGCCCGTTGGCTCTGCGTCCGTTCAGCAGAGAATCGGTATAGCCACCCCGCGCGGGGTAGGTATTGGAGCTGATCCAGTCGCGCTGACCAGGCCAGCCGGCTACGTCGGGCGGGTAAAAAATGTATTGCTGGAGAATCCGGCTGGTGTCGGCGAGGTAGCCAAAATCGGGTTTGGCAATGCCAAGCAGCTTGAGCGAACCCACCACGAGTTCGGCGGGGTGCTTGATTTTGGTGGCCCGGTAGTCGGCCCGGAAAAACTCGTCGGAGGTCAGCATAAACTGCAGCACCGTCCGAATGTCGTAGTTCGCTTTCCGCAGTACGTCGGCCATCTGCTTCACAAATGGTTCGTTGGGTTTGTAATAGACGAACTCCTTATACAGCTTTCGGCACACAAACTCAGCGGCTGCGTTCTGGCTCAGGATAATATCGACAATGTCGGTATAGGTGAAGTTACCGGTCTTGCCCAGGAACGTTTTGTTGACGTCGGCAAAATTGGCTTTGGTAAACGTGGCCTTCAGCCCATCCACGCGCCAGCCGGTCAGGGCCAGTGCCGCCTGTTTTACATCGGTTTCGGTGTAGTTGCCAATCCCTAAGGTGAAGAGTTCCATCAGTTCGCGTCCGTAGTTTTCGTTGGGCGCGTTTTTGTTGCTCTGCCGCCCGTCGAGGTAGATGAGCATGGCCGGATTGATGGTCACGTCTTTGGTAAACTGCCGAAAATCGCCGAAGGCATACTGCCGAAACAGGGCATTCTGCTGGTAGATATGCTGCGGATAACTGACCTTGGCCCGGTCTGAGACGAAATGATTGTGCCAGAACAAGACCATCTTCTCGCGCATGTTCTGGCCTTCGGTCAACATCCGGTTCAGCCACCAGTTGGTCAGTTCGGTATAGCGAACGCCCTGCATGGTGTTGGTTGAATTGGGCGTTTCACTGACCCACACATTGGGTGGTTCGGGTTGGGGCTGGTCGGCCAGCAGGGCGCGGCTCACGAAGGCATCTGCCGACGGAAACGACAGCGCGCTGGCGAGGTCGGCGCGGGTATAACCAAACAGGCAGCGGGTAAGCAGGTGCCGGGCATTGTCAACATTCCAGGCGGGCATGGACAGTTAGAGTTTAATGAACTGGCAGTTTAATAACTAAAAATATCTGTTAGTTCTATGTCTCTGCTGAGGTTTAACTAACTGATTGTTAAGAAGTTAAAGCTACCGATTTGTCGCTGAATTGTAGTGGTTCGCATGCTATTAAATTCTGATGAAAAACGACAAACCTGATTAACCGGCCCTGTCAGGCGCAACCTTCCGGCCATGTGGGGGTTATGAAACGCATGAAGTCCTCCGTATCGCCCGCGTCTGCCTCGAATCGCTCGCGCCTGTTCACGATCATCTTTACCGTGTTTATGGATTTAGTGGGCGTCGGTATCGCCAACCCGATCATCGCCCCGCTGCTGCTCCGGCCCGAATCTAATTTCCTGCCCGCCAGCTATTCCGACAATCAGCGGACGCTGCTGCTGGGGCTGCTGATTGCCATTTTTTCCGTTGCCGGTTTTTTCAGCGGGCCGCTGCTGGGCGCGTTGTCGGACCGGTACGGGCGCAAACCCATTCTGCTGGCGTCTATTTCGCTCACGCTGGTAGGCTACCTGATTTTCGCGCTGGGTATTCACCTGGAAAACGTACCGCTGCTGTTTGTAAGCCGGGCCGTTTATGGCATTGGTGGGGGTAATCTGTCGGTCATTCAGTCGGCCATTGCCGACATCAGCGACGCGAAGTCGCGGACCAAGAATTTTGGGCTGATCGGGGTGGCCTTCGGAATTGGGTTTATCATTGGCCC
>JBBRUB010000674.1:0-2871 GCA_038248175.1 Cytophagales bacterium
ACAACCAACCAATACAAGCATGTGCGGAATAGCGGGATTTAGCGGGCGCGGAACGGAAGATGATCTGTTGCGGATGATCCAGCAGCTCAAACACCGGGGACCGGATTTTCAGGGCGGCTGGTGGCAGCAATACCCCCACGAAGCCGTTGGACTTGGACACGCCCGGCTCAGTATCATCGACCTTAGTTCAGGGGCCAATCAGCCGTTTTTCACCGCCGACGAAAGCGTCGGGATTATCTTTAACGGGGAAATCTATAACTACCTGACGCTCAAAGATGAACTGCTAAAAACGGGTCGCTACACCTTTCGGACTACGTCAGACACCGAAGTGCTGCTATACCTCTACCAGGAATACGGCGAAAAGCTGTTCGCGAAAATCAACGGGATGTTTGCCTTTGCCATCTATGATTTCCGCACCGGCAAAACCCTGCTGGCCCGCGACCGAATGGGCAAAAAGCCGTTGCATTACAGCGTAAAAGGCGATACGCTCGTGTACGGTTCGGAACCCAAAGTCCTGCTGCAACACCCGCTCATCGGCAAAACCATCAGCCCCGACGCGCTCAACGCTTACCTGACGTTCGAGTACGTACCAACGCCATATTGTATTTATCAGGACATTCAGAAACTTGAACCGGGCCATTATCTGACGTTCGAGAACGGGGGCATAACGGCTAAAGAACCGTTCTGGACCATTCAGTTCAACCATCAGCCCATCACGTTTGAGACGGCCCTAACCCGGCTTGACGAACTCCTGAGCGACGCGACCGCCATACGGCTCATGGCCGACGTACCGCTGGGCGTATTCCTGAGTGGCGGGCTGGACTCGTCGGCGGTGGCGTATTATGCGCAACGCAACAGCGCGAGCCGGATTCAGACGTTTTCGATTGGCTTCCAGGAAAAATCGTACGACGAAGCCACCTACGCCCGCACCGTGGCAAAGCACCTCGGTACCGAACACCACGAAAAAACGCTCACTGCCCAGGATTCACTCGATCTGCTGCCCGGCATTGCCGCCGAACTCGACGAACCCTTTGCCGATGCGTCCATCATTCCAACCTATCTGCTCTCTAAGTTCACCCGCGGACACGTAACGGTGGCCCTCGGTGGCGACGGCTCCGACGAGATGCTGGCGGGCTACCCTACATTTACGTCCGACTATTTGCGGGGCGTTTATGGCCGAATGCCCCGGCTGGTCGATTCGCTGGCTAACCGCATGGCCAACCTGCTGCCTGTCAGCGACAATAACATCAGTCTGGATTTTAAGGCCAAGCAGTTTTTGAAGGGCTTTCAGGAAAAGCCGGATTACACCCACACGCTCTGGCTGGGCAGTTTTTCGCCCCGGCAAAAACGGCAGTTGCTCAGCCCCGACGTACTGGCGCAACTTACCGACAAAACCGGCCTAGGCCTGATTGACCGGCACGTAGCCACATTACCGGCAAACACCAGCGATTTTGATCAGACCACGTATATCTATTACCTGACATATTTGCTGGACGATATTCTGGTGAAGGTGGACCGGGCCAGTATGTACAACTCGCTCGAAGTCCGCGCGCCGTTTCTGGATTATCGCGTGGTCGATTTTGCCAACAGCCTGCCCGATTCGTTCAAGCGCAAGGGGCTAACGGGCAAATACATCCTGAAAGAACTCATGCGCGGCAAGATTCCGAACGACATCATTGACCGCCCCAAAAAAGGTTTCGGTATTCCGCTCTCGCAGTGGCTTCGGAACGAACTCCGCCCCCTCTGCGATGATCTGCTGTCTGAAACGTTGCTGAAGCAGCACGGCCTGTTTAATACCAGCTATGTAGCACAACTGAAGCAGGAGCATTTTTCGGGCAGGCAAAATCACCGCAAACTGCTCTGGACCCTCATGGTGTTTCAGCAGTGGTACCGCCATTACGCCTGACCAACTTTATCGGGAGCATGTTTACCGAACCCGAATAAATTTCAGGTAGCATTCCTGCTCGCAGCGGGGCAACAGGGTGAGCGTGTCGCGCCCAAACCAGACACCCTGCCGGAACGATACGGTAGCACGGTTGGTGGTCAGAAATAAACTTACGCCCAAAAAGGCATTGCCCGTAGTTACGTCTTCCAGCGAGTCAACCCGGAACGCTTTGATTGGATAGTAATACGTCATTTCAGAACCCGACGCCATAAGCAGTCCATCGGAGCCGAAGGTGAGCGTTTGGGGTGGATTGGCCAAATACCGTTTGGTGGTATAAAACGACGTATCGCGCCGGACAAAAATGGTATCGAGCCGGGTAACAGTCGTGACCGAGTCGCGCAGGGGCGTGCGCGTTATGTCGAGTACGGAAAAGGACGAATCTTTTTGGAATCGCCGGGCTACCAGTTGCCAGGTACCGGTAATGCGTGCGTCGCCCGGGCCGGTGGGGTAAGTTGGCGCGGGTTCTTTACAGGCAAGCAGGCTTAGTTGCAAAAAGGCAAACGCGATGAGTACGATACAGTTTTTCACAAAGCAGCAACCGTTTCTATGAACTTAGGCAGGGAAATAACGAACGAAGCCGGGCAAAAGAGGTGCCAACCTCTCTTGCCACGGCTTCTTCGAATAAATATGGGCAATATAATTGTCCGAATCATACTGGGCGCGACGTATCCTCGGGCGTTTTTCGCGCTGAACGGGCTACTTTAACCCATTTAGAAACACGATACTTTCCGGTACCTGCTGCATTGAGCGCGATGACTCGTCTTCGATGAAATAGTGCTTCACCCCCGACTTTTTGGCCTGTTTCATCACCTCTGCAATGCCCACGTCGCCCTGGCCGAGAGTTACGTTGTTCTCTACGTCGTCGTGGCCGGTCATGGTATCGGGGGTGCCGGGTTTACGGTCTTTGAGGTGCATGAGCGGGAAGC
>JBBRUB010000675.1:0-2866 GCA_038248175.1 Cytophagales bacterium
GGGCTTCGCGCTGCTGGCTTTTGATCCCGGAGGTTTAGCCCCCTGTTTAGGGGGTTGGGGGTAAGGGGCAGTCCGGTCGGTCGGTCGGTCGGTTGGGGGTAAGGGGCAGTCCGGTCGGTCGGTTGGTCGGTTGGGGGTAAGGGGCAGTCCGGTCGGTCGGTTGGGGGTGCCGGTATTTTTAATCAACTCGTTACGGTGCCAGAATTTTATCCCAGATCAACCGGGCGATTTCGCTGTGACCCCGGTCATTGGGGTGAGCCGCCACGCCTGCGTTGATCATAGCATATTGGGTGGCGGTGAAGTCAGTATGGTCAGTGCGGTTGTATAATTCACCGTAGATATCGGCCACCGGATAGCCGCGTTTGGCCGCTTCCTGAACAATAATCTCGCGAGACCGGGGGTTATTCCAGAAACTCGTCGTGCAGATTACCTTCACGTTGCCGCCCGAAAACTGAGTGAGTTTGTCGAGCAGTTCGTTGTATTTCTGCCGGAAGACCTCCCTGTTATCACGGCTGTTGACTTCGGTTTCGCTGACGTTTTCGCCGATACGGACAATGACCAAATCGGGTTTGTAGTCGCGCAGGTGTTCATCGAGCGAGGTGCTGAAGTTATACTCCCAGAATTTATTCTCGAAACCGCTGCCACCAATCAAACGGGTCTGCATTGGCGAATTGAGCGCCCGCAAATTGTTCTGGAGCAAATGCACAAAGTCTTTTTCGGGGGCAGAAGCGGCCATACCATTGTTCTGGTTCCAGCCGATTTCAAGAACCGGACTGATACGCATGATGCTATTGCCCAGTATAAACAACCGCTCATAAAACACGCCGAAATTAGCCCGTACTACATCTGACACCTGATCGTTTTGCCGGAGCCGGGCCAGAAATGTGCCGTTCCAGAGGAGCGTAAACTCGGTTCCGGCGGTCCAGGTAACGCCGTTATCCCACGACCGCTCGATGACGCTGCCCGACGGAGCGTTGTCAGCCTTGATCTGAATACGGCTTCCGTAGGCGTAATTACCACCCTGCGGCTCAAACAATGGTGTTTTCAGCAACGGCGACGGTGGGGTGGTCGTGTTTGAGATCGGTGGCGTAACCGCTGCTGAAACTGGTGGCGGCAGCGGCAACCGCCGAATGGCAATCGGGATGCACTGCGCCGGTGGGCAGTTGACGGTGGTTGTTTGTGCAATAGCCGCAAAGCCGCTCAATAACAGCAGATGGATAAACAGAGCCGTAAGTCGTCCCCAGTCAATTCGCCAGAAAAATAGTATCGTCTTCACAAAAATGGGTCTTGTCGTGGTGGCTGCACAGAATAGTCTATAAAAACTGTGCCAAAATTCTGTCAGAAACACCGGCGAGCCTACTATTTTCTGAAATCATTACCTTTGCCGTGCGTCAAGTCCCCCTCCTGTATGCTCTTCAGTTCGGCCATTTTTCTGTTTTTGTTCCTGCCTCTGTTTCTGTTTGCCTACTACCTGATTCCCAACCGTCGGGCGGTAGTAACGGCCACTCAGACCAGATTTAGGGCTGTTAATTGGCCGAATGCGTTGCTGTTTGGAGCCAGTCTCCTGTTTTATGCCTGGGGCGAAGGGCCAATTGTGGCGGTGTTGCTGCTTTCGGCGGGTATCAACTTTCTGGCGGGCAACCTCATCGAACGCGGAAATCGAAAAACCGGCCTTTATCTATCGCTCATTGGTAGTCTTTCGTTGCTGTTTTACTATAAATACACCAATTTTTTCTTCGAGGCCATTGGTCATCCCATTGCCCGCATCGCCCTGCCCATCGGCATCAGTTTTTATACGTTTCAGGGCATTTCCTACACGCTCGACGTGTATTGGGGGCGCATCAGGGCCAACCGTAGTTTTCTGGATTTTGGCACCTACGTGGCTATGTTCCCCCATCAGATTGCCGGGCCAATTGTGCGCTACGCCGACATTGCCCCCGAACTCAGCGACCGGCGCGTAACGCTCACCAAATTTGGCACCGGGGCCGAACGGTTTATTATCGGTATGGCCAAGAAAATTCTGATTGCCAACACCTTTGCCCACATCGCCGATCTGATTTTCGATGCACCAACGGCCACCATCACGCCCGGCGCGGCCTGGCTCGGCGCGGTGGCGTATTCATTCCAGATTTACTTCGATTTTTCGGGCTATTCCGACATGGCGATTGGTCTCGGCAAGATGGTCGGCTTCGATTTTAAGGAAAACTTCAACTATCCATACGTGGCCCGCTCGATTCAGGATTTCTGGCGACGCTGGCACATTTCGCTATCGAGCTGGTTTCGTGATTATCTGTACATCCCGCTCGGCGGCAACCGCTTAGGCGAAGCCAAAACCTACCGTAACCTGCTGATTGTATTTGCCGTAACGGGGTTTTGGCACGGCGCAAGCTGGAATTTTATCGTCTGGGGATTGTATCATGGCGTATTTCTGATGGTCGAACGGGCGGGCTTAGGTAAAAAATTAGACCGCGCCCCGGCCCCGGTTGTTCATGCCTACACGCTGCTGGTGGTGCTGGTAGGCTGGGTGTTTTTCAGGGCCGCCGACCTGGACAGCGCGGTGGTTTATCTACAAAAAATGGCCGGGTTTGGGCCGGCCACCACCGGGCCAATGGCGTACTCATTGCCGTATTTTATGACTCCCGAAATTAGCCTGACGCTGGTGCTGGGCGTACTGTTTTCGATGCCGGTTTACCATCGTTTCCAGAAACTCGTGAATGTGCAGCACGGCTTTCCGGCGGTGGCCTACTCGGTTGGGCTGTTTGGGTTGTTTGTGCTGTCGGTGATGTATCTGGCGGCAGATACCTACAATCCGTTTATTTATTTCCGTTTCTGAACCACTGATTGCACTGATTTTAAGTTGATTAAA
>JBBRUB010000676.1:0-2858 GCA_038248175.1 Cytophagales bacterium
TACCGATAACAGCGGCCCCGACGATGCCAACCTCGTGCTGTCGCGCAAACGGGCTGCCGATGTCAAAACGAAGATGCGCAATTCGGGTATTTCTGCCGATCAGATTATGACCGAGGGCAGGGGCGAAGCCAATCCCGTAGCGTCGAACGAGACCCGCGAAGGGCGCAAAGCCAACCGGCGCGTTAACGTTGTTGTAAAGTAAATCCACCTAAAACCAGACCTGATTATGTTTGATACGAATCCGCTTAATCTGCCTGGCGCGCAGTTGCAGCAACTAATTATGTTGTTTGTGGCCGGTACGTTAGGTTTCATCATTGGCTATGTGGAACGCAACCGTACCGCCCGCCAGCTCGAAGCCGAACTGACCACCGTAGAACGCGCCGTTGATGATTGCCGGCGAATGCCTGCCGCCACCGCCCCCGGCTCCGACGAAGACATTGTGCTGAATCGAATCCGCGCCCGCGCCGGTGAAGTCAATCTCGACCGGATTGGCATGGCTTCGCTTGCCCAGGCCGATGACCTCAAGGAGATTTCGGGCGTTGGGCCATTTCTGGAGAAGAAAATGCACGCCATTGGTATCTATACCTTCGCCCAAGTTGCCCGCTTCACACCCGAAGACGTCGATAAGGTGAACGATATTATCGAGTTCTTTCCCGGTCGTATCGAGCGCGATAACTGGGTAGGACAGGCGCAGGCATTCGTAAACAGAAGGTAGTTTGCTGCTGAACAGCGAACTACGAGTAACTCTAAAAACTATAAAATATCATGTTTGGAACAGAACCGTTATTTGGCCTGGACCCATTGAGTCGGCCCGTTGCCATCGCCGAAATTTTGTTGTTGCTGTCTTTGGCTGCAATCATAGGCTGGCTGCTGGGTCGGCTGACTATGTCGGGGCGCGTGAGTACTCTCCGCTCGGCCATTGCCGACAAAGAAGCTGAACTTGACGAGTGCCGTCGGGTAAAATTTACGACTCCAATCGCGTCGGGAAACGCGTTTATCGTTGAAACACCCGAAGTCATTCGGCCCAGTTCGGTAACTCCTGTTATCGGGCCGCCCGCCTTTGTCCATGCCGACCCCATCGAACCCGCTACGAGCTTCGATACGACACCAGAGATTATTATCGATACCGATCCGACACCGTTGCCAGTTCTGCCCGAACCCGTTTCGTTTGCATCACTCGGTGCTGCCGCGCCCATGACCGGCAACTCCGAAGCCGCCGTTCTAAACCGTATTGCCGCCCGCGCCGATGAGCTGAACTTCGATAGAATTGGCCGCGCCACCGCTGCCGAAGCCGACGATTTGAAAGACATTGTGGGCATTGGGCCGTTTCTGGAGCGTAAACTGCACAGTCTTGGTATTTACACCTTCCGGCAGGTATCCAACTTTGCGAAGGAAGACATCGACAAAGTCAACGAGATTATCGAATTCTTCCCTGGTCGCATCGAGCGCGATAACTGGACCGATCAGGCACGGACGCTCTACGAGCGGAAGTATAAAAGTTGATCGTCATGTATTGCGTGTCATGGATGGTTAATTAGTTGTCATTATCGAGCGAACTATGAATACCAGCAATGACACGCAGTATATGACCACTAAATGACCACGAAAATAGCCGCTATACAGCGGCTATTTTCGTGTAGAGGGGCTGGACAGGTGTTTTGCCGAGGTACGAAAATCGGAGAAGTACTTGTTTGGGAGGGGCTGACATAAAAAAAGCAGGAACGTTGAGGTTCCTGCTGAACCCGGCTCAGGCCGGAATGTTCGGCTCCGTTACAGGATATTGATCAGAATAATGACTGCGTGAATCACAAAACTGATGGCAAAGGCTGAAAAAATATATTTAACGGGTATGGCTGCCAGAACGGATACCAGCACCATCATAAAACTCAGAATACCCACTAGAAACTGCCAGTCGCCCCCGGCGAAGAGGTACATCGAAAATAGCAGGGCCGGGGCAAGCAGACACCCCTGAATGGCAATGGCGGTAGCACCCCAGCCTATCCGGTTGAAGTCGGCCTTTTCGGTGAAATCGTGGTAGGCCGACAACCAGTTGGATTGAACGTTGTCAGTATAGGTGGTTGATGAATGCGTGAGCGTTGCCATGAGTGGTATCGGTTTTGTTTGGTACTACAAAGTAACAACCCCCTGCCTGCTCCGATCCTGACGCCCCTCAATACCTGGTCTGATTTAGGTCATCGACTTTATTGACTTACTCACCCATGAGTTGCTCCGTTAGCTGCGTCAGGCCCACTGTGGCGGGTTCCTGAATGAACGTAACGTTCTCACTCTGACGCATGGCAGGCGCGTGCGGATCGACCACATAAATCGGGACACCGTCGCGCACAACATAGACCAGACCAGCCGCCGGATAGACGTTCAGCGACGTACCGACAACAATGAAAATATCGGCCTGATCGGCAATCTCAAGAGCCCTGTCCATCATCGGCACGGCCTCGCCAAACCAGACGATGTGCGGACGCAACTGCGACCCTTTCGCGCACTGATCGCCCGCTTTGATTTCCCAGCCTTCAATGTCGTAAATCAGCGACTCATCGACCGACGAGCGCGACTTGAACAACTCGCCGTGTAAATGAACTACGTTGGTTGAACCGGCTTTTTCGTGCAGATCATCGACGTTCTGCGTAATGATCGTTACGTCGTATTGGGTCTCCAGTTTCTCGAGCGCGTAGTGACCGGCGTTAGGCGTTACGCTTAGCGCCTGACGCCGACGTTCATTGTAAAAATTCTGTACCAGCGTGGGGTCCCGCTGCCAGGCTTTGGGGGTGGCCACGTCTTCGATACGGTGGTTTTCCCACAGGCCATCCGACGCCCGGAAGGTGGGGATACCGCTCTCGGCA
>JBBRUB010000677.1:0-2849 GCA_038248175.1 Cytophagales bacterium
ATGGTATTTTTCAGCGGTGGCGATATGACGCTGGGGCTGAAACAGATGGACGTAGCTACCAAACGGGCGTCATTCATGCGGAACGTAGCGAATTACTACCTGGCACACGTGCTGATACAATACGAAATGCAGCCAGCCCGCGCGGTTCCTTACACTCGTTACGTTGCCGATAAATATCCCGCCAACCCACTGTTTGCCATGCTCGACGCCGAGGTGCTGCTGCTGTCAGGTCGCTACGCTGAAGCCCGCCCGGCCCTGCAACGGCTCAAACAGCTGCCCAATAAAATCGTACCGCTGGCCATTGCCACGTTTACCGGTATTCTGGCCGAACAGGCCGACCACGACGACAAAGCCGCTGCCCAAGCGTACCAGACCGCGCTGAAATTACCCACCAACAAACCCTATACCGAAGAGTATAAGGTCATGGCCTACGCGGGTCTGGCCCGCATTGCCGCCCGCGCCGGCAATCGTGATTTAGCCCGGCAGTATTACAAAAAAGTACTAAGTACGGCGGAGTATAAATCGTTGATTAGGGAAGCAAGGGCATTTCGGTAACTGCCGGACCAAACAGGAAAGGTCCGGCCAAATCTGTTCGTTCTGTTGCTGCCAATTACTTTGGCTCGGCGATATCATTGGCCTGCATCCAGGCTTTCAGGCCTGCGTTTTCCTGTGCGTATGCTGTTTTCCATACATCACCCAGACCGGCGGGGTCGCGCCCGATGGCTTCCATGCGCTGTTGCCACACTTGCCCGTCTTTAGTAGCGTACCACTGCCGACGAATGGGTTGCCAGGTGGCTTCGGTTTCCCAGGGGTGCGGCACCGGAAAATTTATGCCTCGCTCAACCAGCATCTGTTTGGCTTTGAGCTGCCACGTATAAGCGTCCTTGCCGGGGTTCGGCGTGGCACTCTGCACGGCGTAGGGTAAGTTGCTGCCGTACTCATTGGTCAGACGGATATCGGCCCCCCGCGCTATGAACTTAACTACGTCGGCAAACTGATTGGTATTGGCCAGAATAATAACTGCCGTTGCCTTCCCCCCGTCGGGTTTGCGGGCGTTGATGTCAGCCCCCTTGTCGAGCAGGAGATAGGTATGGTCTTTGGTGAGCGCGAATACGGTGGTGATCAGGGCTTTCTTGCCCCGGTCTTCGCTGTTGGGGTCGCCCCCATTGTCGAGCAGAATACGCAGGTAGTCGATATCGTCCATACCAGCGGCTAGCCCCACGGGCTGCGTTCCCTGACTATCCTTAAAATTAGGATTGGCTCCTTTTTTCAGCAGGTGCGCCAGACTTACTTTGTTCTTGTTGACAATGGCCCACATCAGCAGCGTCATGTCTTCCTTACCCACTACGTTGACATCCAGCCCCCGGCTCAGTTCGTCGTCGATGTTGGTCAGATTACCCTGCCGAACTGCCTTCGCCAACGGCTGGTAGTCGGGCGCGAAAAAGTTTTCTTCGGTCAATTCCATGTTTCTATAAACGGGTGATTTGCAACTGAGCCAGCTTACAGAAAGCAGGCCGATGAGCGAAACGATTTTTTTTAGCATGGTTATGAGCATCCAAGCGCGGTTGCCATTGTTTTGAGATCATCCTGCTTCTGCTTTTCCATGGAGTCAATCAGGTACGGCATTCTGTGACACTTAATTTGGTCAGATGCACTAAGTCCAGGGGAATCAATCCGCTTCCCATTGATATCCTGTGCGGGTACTATATGTCTAACCCCTATAGCCGTAGGCAAACCCTCCTCAGTCTGTGTTTGCTCTCTGAACCATTTATTTATTCTCCCTTCCGATCCGTCTGGCGTACTGTAATCTTGGAATCTGTTCAAAGGGTCATGTTCGAAACTGAAGGCTTCCACCAATGGTTTGCCGTCATCCCCATTTCTCTGAGCATCCTCTCGTGTTACTCCATATGGAGACAGCGTATCTCTATGGACACCAGCGGCATTAAAAGTGTATGCTTTTACCCCTGATACAGTAGCAGCTGCAGCAGCCTGTCCACCTCCTTTTGAATGGCCTGTGATTTCAAGTTTCCCTTTGTACTTCACCAATAACTCTTTTGCTATGTCTATTGACTTCGTGTACTGGTCATTCTCTTCTCCAGTCCTCTGCTGAAAGTTAGTTCTCCAGTCTTCTGAATTATCCGTACCCCGAAAAACCAGCACTGGTACGCTGGGATCTTCAAAATCGGATTCATATACGGCATATGAGAAACCTGAAGCAGGGTCTTTAAAAAATGGCACTTTCACGTTCCATCCCTCGGGAGGATGCATCTTAACAGTGTGATTGGTTATTGCATCTTTGTATTTTTTTGGGTTATCATCTGGTACTTTGTCTTTGTCCAGAAGATATATATCATCTGACAGGCTGGCCCGCTCAATGGCTTTGTTATTCAGTTCAAATCGATCTGCTACGACGCCCAAAGCAGGTTTTTCGCGGGCGACTTTGATAATTGCCATCCGGGCAGCGTAACGATCTTTTTTCGTTTTTCCCTTAGTTGCACTGACCACGTCACCACAAATGATAGGCTTAGATGATACAGATTGAGGTTTAACATACACCATGGGCTTAGGCTTAGCAACCTCACCCTTGTACTCCCGACTAACGATCTGCCTCTCCACCATTACCCCATCGCCGTCGGTGGGGTTGGGCCAGACGTTGTCGTGTTTGATACCGTCCAGAATTACCTTTTCGGGAGATATGCGGATGGCCAGTTTCAGCGGGGCAGTGCTGGTGGTACCGTCGAAACGCTCGGTCATGTCAACGCAATAGGCACTGATGAACCGGACCACTTTCAGGTTCATGCCGCTGTTCATGTCCTTAATCAGAACCTGACCGGTGTACCGCTTGGTGG
>JBBRUB010000678.1:0-2843 GCA_038248175.1 Cytophagales bacterium
GGCGTTATTGCATGGGCCACGTTACCTGACGCCGGTTGGTCTGCAAGCCGGGCCGGGCCGTCCAGGATGAGTCGATGGGGTTGATTGGCTGAACAATCGTATCGCAGTCTTCGAGCCGCTCCTGTAGATTTTTGATCTGCCCTTCCTGCTGGGTCATGCTGCGCCGAAGGTCTGTAGTTTCGTCGGCTAAGCGTTGATGCCGGTAATAGGCAACGCCAAGCAGCATAACGATGCCTAGCAACAGCACAACAACAGCAGCCAGTAAAGAATAAACAACACTACGGTTCACGGTAGAAACAGGATACTTATAAGACACGGATTTGCCGAAAAGTCACCCAAGAAAAAGAGTCACACTCCCGGGAGCGTGACTCTTTTTTGTAATGTGTTCATCCGGCTGCTTACCGGGCGGCTCCGTAATCCTGACCGGCACTTTCGGGAAAGTTTTTCATGATACTCGTAACTGTTTCGCGGTACGCCTGATCGCGGTCACGCTCTTTATTACGACTGTTCATTTGACCCGTTGCCCAGCCCTGCCAGACAATATCGTTAGTGCGAGCATCTATTACGTTGATAACCACCCGATTCTCTTCGTACTGCCGTGAGTAAACCTGGTTGGGCATACCCCAGCCACCAAAGCCCCAGCCCCACGGACTCATCGTGTTGTTAGACTGAATCTGCTGCTTGTCGCGGGCGTCGGTAAAGAACCGGACAACCAGGTCGGCTTCGCCCTGTGTTACGGGCTTGTAACCACGGGCTTTCAGCGAAAGGTCCAGGGCGTCGGCAATCCGGCGTTGGTTCAGGTTGCTGCCCACAATGGGGTCAGCGTTGCGCTGCCGGTCGGCTTCGATGCGGTAGGTCGAGAACTGCCGGACGTTTACTTTTGGATCGTAGTCGTATTTGACCGCAATGGACGGTGCGCAGGACGCAAGCGTACCGGCTACGAACAAACTGGTGATTATGGCTTTGATGTTCATGTAAGTTATTTTCGTTAAATGGTGTTCAACCAATTACTAAACGCTGGGTAAGAGACGCTTCGTATGTGGTACTATAACAACCAAAACTGGCTCCCTCAGGTTCTGCAATGTGCCGCATAGAATCGTTATCGTAAGTGGAAAAACGCTGGTAGAGTACGCTGGTCAATCCTTCATTTGTATCTCGATTTGGTTGACTTTGCGTAGCTTACCAACCCGTTGGAATTACTTCCGTTTTGCGCTGTTTTTCTCAATTTACTGTAAGCATGAATCAGAAACCGCATCTGCTCGTCGTTGAAGACGAACCCAAAGTAGCTTTATTCATTAAAAAAGGACTGGAAACGCAGTCGTACACGGTTACCGTAGCCGCCGATGGCCGCGAGGGAAAGCGGCTCATTGGGGCCGAACGGTTCAACCTGGCCATTCTGGACGTGAACCTGCCGTTTGTGAGTGGGCTGGAGCTGGCGCAGTATATCCGTACCAAAAATGCTACGTTACCCATTCTGATGCTTACGGCTCTGGACAGTACCACCGATAAACTGATGGGTTTTGAAGCCGGAGCCGATGATTACTTAGCCAAGCCTTTCGATTTTCTGGAGTTGCTAGCCCGCGTAAAATCCCTGCTGCGCCGAACCGCCCCGCCCGAAGAAACCGAACCCGTGTTGCGCCTGGCCGACCTGGAACTTGACCTGCGGGCCAAAGTAGCCCGGCGGGCAGGCCGTACCATCGACCTGACCGCCCGTGAATTTGCCCTGCTCGAATACTTGCTTCGCAACACCGGGCGCGTGGTGTCGAGGGTTGATATTGCCGAGCAGGTGTGGGATATTGGGTTCGATACCGGCACCAATGTCATTGATGTATATGTAAATTATCTGCGTAATAAAATTGATAAAGACTTTCCCAATAAGCTGATACAAACGGTAGTGGGTATGGGATACGTATTGAAAGAGAAAAACTAACCAGCCCGTGACCATCCGCAACCGACTGACGCTGCTTTTTACCGCTATTGTATCGACGCTATTGTTGTTGTTTGGTATGGTACTCTACTTTGTTTCTGGAACATACCGGCAGCGCGAATACCATGAACGACTGCGTGCTGAGGCTACGACCTCTGCCGAGTTATTATTTGGCCGACAGGCCATCAGCCCGGATGTCTTCAAACTCCTCGACAAGAATCAGATGACAGTGCTTAATGAGGAGGAAATTGTTATCTATAATTACAAAAACGAGATTGTTTACGAAAGTGGCACCGACTACATTGACGTCAGCCCAGCCCGGCTGAACCAGATTCGACTGGAGGGCGACGTATATTGGCAGGAGGGGAAACGCGAAATTGCGGGTGTAATGGTTGGCGGTTCTCCCAGCCGGTTTGTGGTGCTGGCATCGGCTGTCGATATTTACGGATTCCGCAAACAGCGCGCGCTGATCTGGCTGCTGGCCGGGGGGTGGTTGCTCAGTACACTTATTGTCTTCATGGCCGGGCGTTTTTTTGCTGGTCGGGCCTTGCTACCTATTCGCCGGTTCATTACCGGGATCGATACAATTACGGCCTCGCAGCTCAGCAACCGCCTGCGCGAAGGTACTGGCACTGACGAAATGGCCCAGCTTACGCAGCGTTTCAACCAGATGCTCGACCGGCTCGAAGATGCGTTCCGGCTCCAGCGCACCTTTGTTTCCAATGCCTCGCACGAACTCCGAACCCCACTTACGGCCATTACGGGTCAGCTGGAGGTAGCCCTGCTGGCAGGCGATTCGGAAGAAGACCTGCGAAAAATGAGCCGCTCGGTGCTTGACGATGTACGCGACCTGAACCGGCTTACTAACGGCCTGCTGAGTCTGGCCAACGTCAGCATGGACGAGTCAGCGGTGAAA
>JBBRUB010000679.1:0-2836 GCA_038248175.1 Cytophagales bacterium
GCATACCATCGAATCCATGCACAACTTCGCTAAAATCATCTTCGGACACGAGGTGACTATCGAGCGAAAAACCGGGTGTGGAACCACTGACAAGGGTCAGCCAGTTGACCTTCCGGCTGTACAGCAGATGGCCGTCGATGCCTTTGCTATGATTGCCGACCATGTTGCCCGAACTTCCACTGCGCAATGGGCCGAAGTAATTTCGACGCCTTTTGGCGATACCCCATGCATGGGTGCATTGGCCTTTTTGATGCACCACAACTCCTACCATGCCGGGCAAATTGTGCAGGCTGTCAAGAAGGGAAAAGTCTTTGGTGGAGTTAGTGAATAGTTCCGGGTTGGCTTTTCCGGGCTGGCCGCTGTCAACTTCTCTCACATCAGCTAAACCTGGAGCACCGAACACTAAACAAACAGAAACATGAAACCTGACTTTCTGCAAACCAACCGTAAAGAATCGGGAAAAACCTGGCGGTTCAGAACGTTGATGAACTGGTATCCGATGTATTTGGGAACGGGCGGAAAAATCCTGTTCTGGTCCGGCGACTCGCGCGAAGTACAACTGCGTCTGCGCCGAAATGCCTGGACATATAATTATGTGGGGACGATTTTTGGCGGCAGCATGTTCTCGGCCTCTGACCCGTTTTACATGCTGATGCTGTACCGGATTCTGGGCAAACAATATGTAGTCTGGGACAAATCGGCGAGTATCCGGTTTCGGAAACCGGGCCGCACTACACTGTACATGCGCTACGAACTGACCGACGAGATTCTTGACGAAATCAAACGCGGGATATCCGAAAACGGGCAAACCGAACGCTCATTTACGTTGCAATGGGTGGATAGAAACGGCGTGGTTCACGCCGAAATCGAACGGCTCTGCTACATCGCCGACAAGCAGCATTACGAACAGCGCAAAGGCGCAACACAAGGCTCACGCTTCGACAAATACAACAAATAATGGGCGACCAACTAAACGAACATCACCTTGCCGTTCAGCGTACGGCGCGATATTACGTGCTGGGCGAACCAACCGAAAAAACGCGCAATATCTGGTTTTGCCTACACGGATTCGGGCAACTGGCGCAGTATTTCAGCCGCAAGTTTACCGACATTGTGAATGACGAAACGCTGGTGGTGGTGCCGGAAGGCCTGTCGCGGCTGTACCTGAACGGCGAGTACAAGCGCGTGGGGGCATCCTGGCTCACCCGCGAAGACCGCGACTATGAAGTACAGGATTTTGTGGCCTACCTTAACACGCTCTACGATACCACGCTGGGCAGCCGCCCCGCTCAGGATTTTCACATCACGCTATTCGGTTTTTCGCAGGGTGCCGCTACGGCCTGCCGATGGCTCAGCGACGGACACATCCGCGCTGACCGGCTCATGCTCTGGGCCGGGTTCTTCGCCAACGGCATGGCTGACCTGATCGACCCGAAAAAACTAACCGGGGTAGAAACGCATTACGTCTATGGCAGCGAAGACGAGTTTCTGACGCTTATTCCCGACCCAGCCACCTACCTCAACCGCATCCGGCAGGAGATACAGGGCATCCAGATAACGGAATACGAAGGCGAACACCGCGTAGAACCCGCGGTGCTGCAAACATTGCTGACCACTAAATCCGCATACCCTTCTCCAGATTGATACAGTGGCCTACCAGGCTAATAAACCCCACCCACCCGTCAGACCGTTTGCGAGAACAGCGGCTTTTCTGAGGTCTGACCGTTGGTTAGATACCGGTCAAAGGCCATCGCGATGTTGCGCAGGAAAGGCCGCCCGGCGGGACGCACCCGCAGACCCGTTTCGGTGTAGTCGAGCAGGCCGTCGGCCCGGAACCCGTCGAGTTTTTCGGCCAGCGTAGTCCACTCAGAATCAGTCCAGTCATAGACCGACCAGCTGGCCCGCAACCGGCACAGAATGTCGAGAATAAGCTCCTGAATGCGGCTGTCGGTGGGAGTGTGTAAGTGGCCTTTCACAATCGGCAATTCGCCCGCGCTGACCCTTTTCTGATACACGCTGATGTCTTTCTCGTTCTGCATGAACGCCGTACCCACATCGCCGATAGACGACGCGCCCAGCCCCAGCAGCATACCGGTGGCACGGGTGGTGTAGCCCATGAAATTACGGTGCAAAGTACCGGTTTGCATGGCCCGGCGCAGCGAATCGTGAGACAACGCGAAGTGATCCATCCCGATCTCGGCGTAGCCCCCGGCTTCCAGTGCTTCGCGCCCCCGTTCGTACAATTCGCGTTTGGCGGTGGGCAAATCGGCATCAACAAACCCCCGCTGACCGTTGCCTTTGATCCAGGGTACGTGGGCGTAGGAATAAAATGCGATGCGTTCGGGCCGGAACGCCAGCGTCTGGGCAATGGTATCCTGAATAGACTCGACGCGCTGATGGGGCAAACCAAACACGAGGTCGTGGCTGACGGAGGTATAGCCAATGGCCCGCGCCTGCTCCGTTACGCGCCGGACGTTGGCCACGGGCTGATGGCGGTGAATGGCTTTCTGCACCACCGGATCGTAGTCCTGCACTCCGAAACTGACCCGCCGAAACCCGAAATCGTACAGCGTTTGCAGATGCCCGGCGGTGGTATTATTGGGGTGGCCCTCCCAGCTGTAGTCCGGCGCGTCGGTTGGGTCGGCGAGGGCAAAGATACCCGTCAGCAACCGCCGGAGTTCCTGGGGTGAGAAGAAGCTGGGTGTTCCCCCACCGAGGTGCAGTTCGGCAATACGGGGCCGCTCCGGCAGGTAGTTGCAGTACAACGCCCATTCGGCCAGCACACTGTCGATATAGGGCGTTTCGACGCCGTGGTTTTTGGTGATGCGTTTATGAC
>JBBRUB010000680.1:0-2836 GCA_038248175.1 Cytophagales bacterium
ACATATAAATTGGTCTGTTCGGCGCCAGTCTGGATTGACCGGGCTTCATTTTTTAGGCTTTGAATGGCCGAGGTTACTTTTTTGGCTGGCTGACCGGTGCAGCTTACGGCGATGAACAGACAGGCAGCAAGTTTAAGCAGATGAATCATGGTAAGTTCAGAAGTGAGTAAGAGCTTATCGGGCCAATAGGGTCGTGCAAAACTCTTACTTTTACGAAGCAGAACCAAACCCAGGTACATCTTACAGGCAGAGGTTTGTTATGTAGAAACTTCCCTAATTAACTGACCAATCATCTTGAACGTCCCCGTTTTTCTGGCCCGCAAAGTACGTAACGCACCTGCCGGGTCATTTTCGGCTACTGTTACCCGCGTTGGTATTGCCAGCATTGCGCTGGGACTGGCCATTCTGATCATCGCTTTCGCGGTGCTGTTCGGGTACAAGCGGACCATTGAGCAGAAAATTTTTCTGTTTGGCGCGCACCTCCAAATCAGCAAGTTCACCAATAATTACTCCTACGAAGAATCGCCGATTCCGCTCAATACACCTGTTTTTCGCGCGGGTACGCAGATTCCGGGCGTGCAACACGTGCAGGCCGTTGCGCTGAAGGCGGGTATTCTGAAAGCCAAAGACGATTTATCGGGCGTGGTGCTGAAGGGTGTGGGCCGTGACTATAACTGGAATCTGTTACGCGAATCGCTCGTGGCTGGTACGGTGCCGGAAGTGGGAGCCGATACGGGCAACGGCAGTACGCAACTCCTGATCAGTCAGTATATGGCCCGCCAACTGCAACTAAACGTGGGCGACGGTGTGCCGATGTATTTCCTGAGCAACCCGCCCCGCGCCCGCAAAATGACCGTTGTGGGCATCTATGACACTGGCCTGGAGGAAGTGGACAAGACCATTGCCCTCGGCGATATCCGACTCGTGCAGCGGCTCAACAACTGGGGACCCGACTCGGTGGGCAGCTACGAGATTTTCGTGACCGACTTCGACCGGCTCGAAGAAACCCGCAGTAATTTGCTTGACCGGATGCCGCCCGATCTGCGCATCACCCGCGTTACGGACAGCTACCGCCCGCTCTTCGACTGGATGATTTTGCTGGACCGCAACATGGTCATTCTGCTGGCCCTGGTTACGTTCGTGGCATCGTTCAACATGATTTCGGTGCTGCTGGTGCTGATGATGGAGCGAACGCCCATGATTGGTCTGCTCAAAGCCCTCGGCGGTGCCAACCCGCTCATCCGTCGTATGTTTCTGTACGTTGGCCTGAATATGGTGGGCTGGGGTTTGCTCATCGGTAACGTAGTGGGGCTGGGTTTCTGCTGGCTGCAATACCGCTACGAACTCATCCCGCTTGATCCTAAAAATTACTTCGTCACCCACGTACCTATTGCCTGGGACTGGCCCACCATTCTGGCCCTGAACGGCGCGGCTATCGGGCTGATTTCGCTGGTCCTCTGGATACCCACGCTCATCATCACCCGCATCGAACCAGTAAAGGCACTGGCGTTTAAGAAGTAGTCTGAACCAGACTATTCCAAAGCCTTCACCACGTACCCCTGCTTCCTCAACAGATTCACCACGCCTTTGTCGGTAACGAGGTGGCCCGCACCGAAGGCGAAGAAGGTAGGCTTCTGGCTGGCGGCTTTCTCGATGACCGGTATCCAGTTGGCATTGCGTTTGTTCAGCAGGTTATCCATGTTTTTATCGAACGTGGCGGGATCGCTGTTACTGAACTTGCTGGTCTTCATCTGCTGCAACAGTTTGGCCAGGTCGTGCGCTTTGTAGGCGGCCAGTAAGGCATCGAACTCTTTACTGGCTTCGTCGGGTTTGCGGGCCATATCCACCAATCCTTTAAGCTGTTCCTCCATCGGGGTCGAATCCAGCGCGGCCAGTTGCGCGTCGAGGGATTCCAGACCAAGCACCTCTTTTTTCTCCTTTCCGGCCATCTGCGCAAACGTCATGTCATAGGAGGCTGGCTGGCAGTTGAGCAGAGTCGAATACATCATCGACATCAGGCCGATGGGTTTCATCCGGGCCATCGGCGTCAGGTTCATCTTTAGCCGTTCTTTAAAGTACGTTTCCAGGGTGGCGTAATCTTCGGAGGAGAGATAATCTTTGATACTCTTACCATCGGGCAGCATCATGGCTTTCATCATACCCTGCATCAGCGCGGGATCGTCGAGGTCGAGTTCGAGATACACCTGCTGCGACTCATCCATTGCTTTTTTGATGGCGTCGGTAATGGTCAGATCGGTGGGGCAGACGAGGTGAAACGTACCGTACAGATACGATGGTTGTTTCAGTCCGTTACCCGACACTTCATAGAGCAGGGCGTTATCCTGGGCCTGAACAGACCCGAAGAGGGTTCCGGCAGTGAGGAGGGTAGCAAGCAATTGTTTTTTCATGTAAGAAAATTTTTCTCTGTGTTAAGATACTACTCAAAAAATGAAGCTCGTACTCAGAAACTCCGATTTGTGTTCGCCGACTATGTCGTTCAGAATGGCCTTGTTCTCAACCGTGTCTTTGGTAGCTACTGCCGAACGGATGGAGAACGAGCGCAGGGCATCCTCAACGGAAAGCGTACCTTCGGCAGAGTCTTTACGGCCCGTGAACGGAAACGTATCCGGCCCACGCTGGCACTGTGCGTTAATATTGACCCGGCTCACGAGATTGACCAGCGGGTCGATGAGGTTAGCGATTTTAGTGGTATCGGTCCCGAAAATACTCGCCTGCATCCCGTGATCGTCGGTGATGAGGTACTCAATAAACTCCTCCACGTCGTCATAGACCACCACCGGCACCACCGGCCCAAACTGCTCTTCGCGGTACAGCC
>JBBRUB010000681.1:0-2835 GCA_038248175.1 Cytophagales bacterium
ATCGGTCACTAACACAAAAGCCCTGACTCGGAGAGTCGGGGCTTTTTTTGTGGCGTGTAGTGCAGGCGGAAGCAGACGCTGTTGCAAAACTATCGGCACTCTGGCTGGTTTTAGTGGTAACATGAACCACTAAACCAACTCAGCATATGGCAACATTTGGCGAACGGATTGCCCATTTTTTCGGCGGCAACGATGAACTCACACATGAAGGACTGCACGGCCTGTTCGTAACTGAACTCCAGAACGTCTATTACGCCGAAACGAAAGCCGTTGACGCGTTGGGCAATCAGGCAGAAGCCGCCACAACAGACGCGGTGAAACAGGCTTTTCGGCACCATCAGGAAGAAACCCGCCATCAGGTCTCCCGACTGGAGCAGATTTTTCAGATACTTGGTCTGGAAGCCAAAGAAGGGTCCTGCGCGGCCATCGACGGTCTGGCCGATGATGCACAGGCGATAATCTCCGCTACAGAATCTGGTTCGCTTACCCGCGATGCCGGGTTGATTGTGGCTGCACAAAAGGTAGAACATTACGAAATTGCTACATATGGCTCGCTCGTTACGTTTGCTAAGGTGCTGGGCTATATGCAATCAGCGACCCTGTTGCAGCAAACCCTCGACGAAGAAGGAAACACGGACCACAAACTGACCCGTCTGGCAGAGTCGTTCATCAATAACCGCGCTGAGCTGGAAACAGAAGAGTATGACGACGTAAAACGCAACACCTATCGTCCAATGGCCGTTGAAGCCACCGCGGGCGGAACGCTGGGAATCTAAATAATTTGACAACAACAAAGCCGCCTGATGCAGAAGTGCATTGGGCGGCTTTGTTATTTGCTGTTTGGAACATAAGTCCTGAACAACTTACCCTTACATTGGGTCGGTCATTTCGGGGCTGGGTTCGGTACCGTCGTTATTGCCGAGCGAATCGCCGTTGCCGTAGTTATTAACGTCTGGCTCCATATTCGGGCTGCCTGACGCGGCACCGGTACCGTTGATGTCGTTGGCTGCGTCGTCTTCATTGGCAGGCGTTGTTGGCAGGGTGTTGGCATCGCCCGCCATGTCGATTGGATTGTAGTCGTTGCCGGGCATTTCGGTCTGGTCGGTGGTTTGTATTCGCCCGTCGGTTTCGGAATTATACGTCTGCGACCGCTCGTTCGGCATCGCGTCCTGATTTATGGTTTCCATAGTAGTTGAGATTAAAGAGTTCTTATCCCAGAACTATCCCCGCGTAAAAACCTCCCACAGCCGGTTGTACAATTTGCGCGAATAGGTACTGACATCATGGCAGGAGGCATGAATAGTAAACCGCTCGAAGGTTGTGCTGGCATCGGGTAACGACTCCATACAGATGGTGCGTCCGGTGGTCCACCGCCCCGCCAGCCGACGAACTGATCCCGTTAATTTGATACCCGCATCGACCAGGCTGACACTGACGGTTTCGGGATGCCGGGCTTCGGCCAGTTTTTGTGAAAAAAGTTGTAGCTGGCTGGCCTCGTACCATGACAACGGAGCCACTTTCAGATGCTGGTCCTGCGCACCCTTCCGGTACAAAAACTGAACGAGTAGCGAAGATTGACCGGCAATAGACCGTGTCAGTACCTCAAGGTCAAGCACCTCGACGGGGGCGTGTTCAGAAGCGGTTGTTAGTTCGATATTCATGGCTGATGAAGTTAAGACGTGTTAGCACCAACCGGACAGTAGATGCTGATGTTTTCTATTCAGACGTAAATCATTTTTCTGGTCATACCGCCATCAACGATGAAGTTCTGGCCGGTAATGAAACTGTTTTCGGGAGCCATCAGGAACAGAATCATCCGGGCCACGTCGTCGGCCTGACCAACGCGTCCTGCCGGGTGCTGCTCGTGGTCTTCGGGCCGCAACTCGTCGCCTTTCCCCTTCGCCCTTCTCCGGAGATTCGACACATCGATCCAGCCGGGACTGATAGCGTTGACGCGCACATCAGGGCCAAGGCTGATGGCCAGCGAGTGCGTCAGGGCCAACAGGCCGCCTTTGCTGGCGGAGTAGGCAAACGTATCGGGTTCCGACTGGAACGCCCGTGTCGAGCCGATGTTGATGATACAGCCCCGCTGCGCAGCTAGATACCCAACGGTGTGTTTGGCGCACAGAAACGCGCCGGTCAGATTGGTACCAATGACCCGGTTCCATTCGTCGAGGGTTAGTTTGTCGAGTGGTTTTTCGATGATCTGGGCCGCATTGTTGATAAGTACGTCGATTTGCCCAAAATGATTGATGGTCTGGTCGGCAGCTTTGCGCACGTTGACTTCGCTGGATACGTCGCAGGAAACGAACAGGATTTGACTAACTGAGGCTTTGAAGGCTTCGCGGAGTTCGATGAGGGCATCGGTGTCGGCTTCCCAGACGGCAACGCGGTACCCATGCGTGAGCAGGTATTGGGTCGTTACGCGCCCGATACCCTGACCTCCGCCGGTAATGATGGCAGTTTTCATGAAGTTAGATAAAGCAATGAACCGCAAACTAACCCTGAATACGAACACAAGCGTTGGCCAGTCCGTTAAGTAGGGCGTATCCTTATCGAACGGCCCACGTTCATGCTTCAGATTGCCTATTCGCCGGTGTATCGGCTCCGTCTGCCGGAGGAACACCGGTTTCCCATGCTCAAGTATGAGTTGATTTATGAGCAACTGCTCTACGAAGGCACCTGCACCGATGCCAACTTCTTCGCGCCCGCACCCGTAGATGACCGCCGGGTGTTGGGAGTGCATACGCCGGACTACGTAAAGGCGCTCAAAACACAGACTGTTGACCCGAAAATGGTGCGCCGGATTGGCTTCCCGCTCACGCCCGAACTCAT
>JBBRUB010000682.1:0-2821 GCA_038248175.1 Cytophagales bacterium
ATCGAACAGGATTTTCATATCCTCCACCGTGTCAATGGCTACGCCCGCCTTGCCTACGTCGCCCACCACGCGCGGGTGATCGGAGTCGTAGCCCCGGTGAGTAGCCAGGTCGAAGGCTACGGACAGCCCTTTCTGACCAGCCGCAAGGTTACGCCGGTAGAATGCATTCGATGCCTCAGCGGTACTGAAACCTGCGTATTGCCGGATGGTCCAGGGCCGCTGCGTGTACATACTGGCATACGGCCCGCGCAGATACGGCGCAATACCCGCCTGATGGCCAGCCACACCGGGCGAGTCGGCCCGCGTAAAGTGCAGGTTGAGCCGGATGCCTTCGGCGGTAGTAACAGGGGCTGTGGCCGGGCGGGTAGTGGGGTTGGTCAGTGTCATGTCGGATATTGATAGGCCAAGATGTGTAGTCAAATAACGCGAATCCTTACTGAAAAGATAATTTAGATTTTTTCTAAATAAGTCTTGTTGAAGCAGCACTCAAGCTGTAGCTTTGCACTGTTTATAAAGATTCTAAACGATGTACTCAACTGCTACCCTCTGTTTTTCCATTCTGTTTTACTTTTTCAGTACCTGCATTAGCCAGGCCGACGTACATCGGTTATGGTCTTTGGAAACCCCAGACCCGGTGGCGTCGGGTATGTTACAGGGCAGCGTAACGGTGCAAACCGGCGAGCCGGCAGCGGGCGTAACGGTACATCTGAAAGGAACCATCCGAACCAGTACGACCGACGAGAACGGGTTTTTCCAGTTTCAGGGCCTATCCGAAGGTAACTACACAGTGGTCGTTTCGGGTCTGGGGCTGGAACGTACCGAGCAGTCTGCCCGCATCCGGCACGCTGAAACCACCAAACTCAGCCTGACCGTGTCCGTCCATAGCCAGGAACTGGCCGAAGTGCGCATAAGGGGTCTGCGCGGCCTTACCCCTCGCCAAACCCTGCCCGACGTGACCAGCACAGCCATTTACGCCGGCAAGAAATCGGAAGTTATCAACCTATCGGCACTGGATGCCAACCTCGTTACCAACAACACCCGGCAGGTGTTTAGCAAAACGCCCGGCGTAATGGTTTGGGAAAACGACGGCTCCGGTATGCAGGTGGGCGTAGCGGTGCGGGGCCTGAGTCCCAATCGCTCCTGGGAGTTCAACGTGCGGCAAAATGGGGTCGATGTCAGTTCCGATCCGTTTGGCTATCCCGAAGCATACTATAATCCGCCCCTCGAAGCCGTTGACCGCATCGAACTGGTGCGGGGCGGGGCTTCGCTGCAATACGGCCCGCAATTTGGCGGCCTGCTCAACTACGTGCTGAAAGCCCCCGCGCCCGATAAGCCCTTCGCCCTTGAAAGCCAGCAGACAGTTGGCGCCTACGGCCTTTTTTCAACCTACAACCGCATCAGCGGCACGGCAGGACGCTGGCAGTACAACGCTTACGCCCACTATCGGCGGGCCGATGGCTGGCGCGAAAACAGCCAGTACAACATTTTCAATGGCCATGCGTCAGTTTCTTACGATGTTACCAGCAAACTCCGGCTCAGTGCTGAGGTGTCGCGGCTGAGCGACGAGAGCCAGCAACCCGGTGGCCTGACCGACACGCAGTTTGCCGCCGATGCCCGCCAGAGCAGCCGCAACCGCAACTGGTTCAGCACCCCCTGGACGGTACCCTCGCTCAAAGCAGAATACGCCATCAGCGAACAAACCCGCCTGACAGCTACCGTACATGGCCTCATTGGCCAGCGCAACAGCATTGGCTTTGTGCAGCCCATTACCACTCCCGATTTGCCAACCGCAAACGGCATAATGGCAACCCGCCAGATTGACCGCGACCACTACACCAACTGGGGCAGCGAAATCAGACTCGTGAGCCGCTACCAATGGCGGGGGCAGGAGCAGGCACTGGCCACCGGCGTAAAGTATTTCGACGGACACACCCTCCGGCAGCAGCAGGGCCGGGGCGATACGGGTTCCGATTTTAACCTCGCCCTGCAAACCAGCGCGTTTCCGCGTGAACTGCATCTGCAGACCACCAACGGCGCGGCTTTTGCCGAAAACCTGTTTCAGCTCACCAACCGCTGGGCCGTTACGCCCGGCATCCGGCTCGAATGGCTGGCCAACAGCATCGACGGGCGCATCAGCACGGCGGCCAACGGCACAGAAAATCGGGTATCAGACAAAAGCACCCGGCGGTTTGTGCTGGCCGGTGTAGGCACCACCTATAAACTGACCTCCACGTTTACTTTCTACGGCAACGCATCGCAGGCATACCGACCCGTGCTATTCTCCGACCTTACGCCCAGTGCCGTCACCGATTTTGTGGTCGATCAGAACCTGCGCGATGCCCGTGGCTTTACCGTCGATGCCGGGTTGCGGGGCAGCATCCATAATTTCTTCACCTTCGATGTGGGCTATTTCCGAATCAACTACAACGACCGAATTGGTACGCTCACCCTGCTCAACGAAGCCAGACGACCTTATCAGTTGCGTACCAACGTGGGCCGGAGCGTGAGTCAGGGAGTAGAAGCCTACGCCGAATTCGACCCCATTGCGGCCTGGGCGAGGCAGTCGCGGTTCGGTAGTCTGAAACTGTCGGCATCGGTCGGGCTGACCGATGCCCGCTACCGGAACTTCAGAACGGCCAGTGTCAGCAACGGCCAGCTAACGGAAGGCACCCTGAACAACCGGCGTGTGGAAAACGCCCCCGCGTTCATTGGCCGGTTTGGGCTGACGTATCAGCGCAGAAATGTATCGGCAACGGCCCTGCTGAGTCAGGTAGGTCAGGCATACAGCGACGCCAACAATACCGAAACGCCAACGGCCAAT
>JBBRUB010000683.1:0-2818 GCA_038248175.1 Cytophagales bacterium
AAACGCCAGGGCCAGCAGCGAGGTGTTCAGTAGAGGACGCTGTTTCTGTGCCGACCAGATAATGCTATAGACGACCGCACCGAGGAAGACCGCCACAAAGAAGAAAATGCCTGAGTTATACGGTAGGCCAAAGGTGTTGACGAAGATACGCTCAACAAAAAATGCCATGCCCGGCAGGCCCGGAATAATACCGGAGTTGATGATGGCCAGAATGACCAGACCAACCATAAACGCAGCTGCTCCCCCCCAGAACGTGGGTTTAGGGTATTTCTTGAAGTAATAAATCAGGGCCAGCGCGGGTAGCGTAACCAGGTTCAGCAGGTGAACGCCAATGGACAGGCCCGTTAGGTAAGCAATAAAAATAAGCCACCTGTTAGCGGCAGCTTCATCCTGAATGCGCTCCCAGCGAAAAGCCGCCCAGACCACAATAGCCGTAAAAAAAGACGACATACCATAGACTTCGGCTTCGCCCGCCGAGAACCAGAACGTATCGGAAAACGTGTAAGCCAGCGCACCTACCGCGCCCGTGCCAATGACCAGCAGCGTATCGGCGGTGGTGTACTCACCTTCGTTCTCATTCGTCAACAGCTTCTGCGCCAGCATCGTGATGGTCCAGAACAGAAACGCAATGGTAAACGCACTGGCCAGTACCGACACTAAGTTGACCCAATAAGCTACACTGGTGAGATCGCCGAGGGCGAGCATGGAAAACAGACGACCCAGCAGCAGAAAAAATGGAGCACCGGGTGGGTGCGGTACCTGAAGTTTAAACGAACACGCAATGAATTCGCCACAGTCCCAGAAACTGGCCGTTCGCTCGACGGTACTCGCGTAGGTAAACAGCGCGACGGCGAAAACGGCCCAGCCAATAATGACATTCAGGCGTTTGAATGAAGGCATACAAATGAAGATTAATAAACTGCTTTTGTGTAAGGAATGGCCAAAATTACGCAAAAACAGCCCGGCAAAGCGTTTTGCCGGGCTGTTAAAGTTTGTTAAGGGGTGGACGGATTTAGTTTTTGACCGGGTCTGTTTATTGACCGATTCGAGATGTCGGTAACGGTATGTCGGCGAACCGACATCCCTAATACCTGGTTGCAGACATTTTACGTAAATTCTGAGGAACCCGTGCAATTGGCAGGTGGCCCGGGTGTTCCGGTTCGTGAATTTTTTGCCGATCTGCCACCCGAAGCCCTCGGCGAAGCAGCCATTCAATAAACCTCGCTTTGTATGGCTTCGAGGAGTTCAGGAGCGGGCAACGGAACGTCGGGCCGGGAGGTGGGCAACTCCGGCAGGCTGTCCAGAAAGGACTGAGCATAGTGCTGTGTGGCCGACAACAGCGCGTCGGAGGGTTCTTGGTCTGGTGTGTGTAGCGTCGTCATGACTTTTTTGTCAGTACACCTCACCCCGCGCGGCTTTGAGCGTGTTCTGCATCAGCGAGCAGATAGTCATCAGGCCGACACCACCGGGAACGGGCGTGATGAAACTGGTTTTGGGAGCCACCTCATCAAATTTTACGTCGCCTTTCAGCGCGAAACCGCTTTTCTTGCTGGCATCCACTACGCGCTCCAGCCCTACGTCAATGACTACAGCCCCTTCTTTCACCATATTGGCGGTGATGAATTCGGGTTTGCCAAGGGCAGCAACCAGGATGTCGGCGGTGCGGCAGATGGCGGGCAGGTCCTGCGTGCGGCTGTGGGTAAGCGTAACGGTGCAGTTGCCGGGGTAGGTGTTGCGCTGCATCAGTATGCTCATGGGTAATCCCACAATCTGGCTGCGGCCTACCACGACACAGTGCTTACCGGCGGTCTTTATGTCGTAGCGTTGCAGCATCTCCAGAATACCCTGGGGCGTAGCCGATACGTAGGCGGGTAGCCCCTTGGCCATGCGCCCGATGTTAACGGGGTGAAAACCATCCACGTCTTTGGCTGGGTCGATGGTTTCCATAACGCGGTTGGGGTCGATGTGGTCGGGGAGGGGCAACTGCACGATCAGCCCGTCCATGTCGGGATTGTTGTTTACCCGGCGTACGGCGTCGAGGAGTTCGGTTTCGGTTACGTCTGGCTCAAAGCGGATTAGCGTAGAATGCATGCCTACCTCTTCGCAGCTTTTCATTTTACTGGCCACGTAGGTTTCTGACCGCCCGGCGGTGCCAACGAGGATAGCCACCAGGTGCGGAATTTTGCCACCCGCTTCGCGTATCTGCGTCACTTCTGCTTTGATTTCTGCTTTGATCTGCGCCGAAAGGAATTTGCCGTCTAATAGCTGCATGCGTTTTTCGTTTATCGCTGTATAGGTAAAGTGGGTCTTACAAAGGTAGACCAGATGCATGATATGGGGTGTATAATGCATAGCTGACGCAGGAGAAATGACGAGTCAGTCACGCGTTGTGCGTCAGCTATGCCAGCGTAGTCCGGTACGTTTCAAACAAGGCCTGGTTGGCCAGTTTATCGGTCTTAATCTCTAATAGTTTAGCCTGAGAGTCGGGCCGGAAGAAGTTGGGTACGAGGGATGTTAACGATTCGGATGTCTCACACGTAAAATAGGTTACATGCGCGTCCATAGCCGTGCGTTCGGCGGTGTAGCCGTGGGGCGTCTCGAAATATGTTTCCAGTTCGGGTTGCTGCCGGGAACCGTCAATGATGCGGAAAATATGACCGGCGTCGTTGTTGAGTAGTACAATACGTAGATTGGGCGGGACGGGTGCGGACCACAGAGCGTTACGGTCGTAGAAAAAAGCCACATCGCCAATCAGCAGCGTCACGATCCGGTCGGTGGTCAGGGCTGCACCTACGGCGGTACTCAAACAACCGTCAAT
>JBBRUB010000684.1:0-2807 GCA_038248175.1 Cytophagales bacterium
AAGCAGGTTGGCGAACCCGACCGATCCGGCGGACCGCTCCGACCTCTCCCCGGTAGGGAGGGGAGAAATGCTCGCGTCAGTCACTCCCGTCCCTGCCAGGGAGGGGTCGGGGTTCCACTTATACGAATCCACGTTCTGCCCCAGTAGCGTTACTTCGCGGTAGCCGTCGGCAAAAAGCTGCTCGCACTCGCGGATAATACTGTGCGGGTCGCGGGAGCGTTCGCGGCCCCGCGTGAAGGGTACCACGCAGAAACTGCACATATTGTCGCAGCCACGCATGATGGATACAAAGGCCGTAACGCCGTTGGAATTGAGCCGGATGGGCGCGATATCGGCGTAGGTTTCCTCGCGGGACAGAAACACATTTACCGCTTTCTGCCCCGATTCGGCTTCTTCTACCAGCTTTGGGATGTCGCGGTAGGCATCGGGACCAGCCACGATGTCCACCACTTTTTCTTCTTCGAGCAGGTTGGTTTTGAGCCGTTCGGCCATGCAGCCAAGCAGCCCAACGAGTAGCGCCGGTTTGTTACGTTTCAGGCCGGTAAGGTGTTTGAGCCGGTTACGCACTTTCTGTTCAGCGTTCTCACGGATGGCGCAGGTATTGAGAAAAATCACGTCGGCGTCTTCGGCGGTGGCGGTCGTGGCAAAACCGGCGTTGCGCATCACGGCAGCTACAATCTCGCTGTCGGCGAAGTTCATCTGGCAACCGTAGCTCTCGATATAGAGCCGTTTTTTGCTGGTGGTCCGTTCGTCTTCCAGCGTCCGGGGCAGGTCAAGGTCTTCTTTGTCGGCCGGTTGCAGGATTGTTAATTCAGGGATAAGCGTCATAGTGTTTGGTCGGTTAGCAGATTGACCAGTGAGACGTCAAATTTACGAAGAAATGGCGGGCTAACCTGTCATTTTGGCAGAAAATGCCCGTTAAAATTGGTTAATGGTCCTCAAAACGGATAGCCAATGCCGAAATTCACGACCAGTGGGTTTGGGCCTTTAGAGAGTTTGCTGAACGAGAATTTCGGTAGAATAAACCGGTCATCAATAGCCATACCCTCGCTGTTGACGTACTGTCGGGCGGGGTCCCAGACTTTGATGCCGCCGTCGAAGCGGATGATGAAGAACGAGAAGTTGAGCCGCAGTCCCACACCCGTACCCACCGCAATCTGCGGTACGAACGAACTGAACCGAAACTCACTGCCGGGTGCTGACCCTTTGCCGGGCAATTGCCAGACGTTGCCCGCGTCAATGAAAATAGCTCCGTCCACATCGGCTACCAGTTTAAAGAGCCGCCCGCGCAGTTCGGCAGAACCCTCGATAAGTATATCGCCCGGCTTCTCGAAGGTATACAGAAGTTGACCCTCCCGGTCAGCGTCGCTGCTTATGGCGGGTTGCCCCGGTTTATTCGTTGACGGCTGAGGAAAAGCCGAGCCGGGTCCTAACCGGCGCGGCAGCCACGCCCGGATGCTGTTGCTGCCCCCGGCAAAAAACAGTTTCTCGTAGGGAGCCGGACCGCCGTTGGCCCCATACCCATAAACCAAACCGGTGTTAATGCGAAACGCCAGCGTAGTACGGGATCGTAGTGGGATGTAGTGCCGGTAGTCAACCGAAAATCGGAGGTATTTGTAGTATTGCAGCCCCGTGCTGTCGGTACCCTGCGGGTTAAAAAACCGCTGTACCTGCCGGTTTGAGAATAGGTTCAGTGTTGTACCGCCCGACTCGACTATGGCCCGCAGAAAGTTGGCGCGTCGGTTTTGTCCAATTACGTTGGTGTTATACGTATAAGCCATGCTGACACCCGACGCAAATGACCGCCGAAAACTACGGAACAGCGTACCGCCCAGAGCCTGATCGCGGTTAAGCAGTTCCTCAAACTGGTTGCTGATGGTATCGTTTCCGCCCTGGCCTGCGTTGATGAGGTTGATGTCGGCAATCAGAAAACTAAACTGTCTGGCCGGGCTGCTTTGCCAGTTGTAAGCCATTGTAGCCCGTAGCAGCGACCGCTGAAAATCGGGCCGGCGGGTATTGGTAAAACCCAGACTGACCTGTGTGCGCGGGGCATACGGCGTAAATCGAAAACGTACCCCGCCCGGGAAAAGAATCTGCGGGAAAATCAGCGATGTTGTCACCCCAATTTCCGTAGCCCGGTATGCCCTTGATGCGTCTGTGGTTGTTGAGTTGCTGAAACCAGTCTGCGCTTCAAAGCCGTATCGAACGCTGGTTTCGAGCGTTTCCAGTCCTCCAAACAGGTTACGTACCCGAAACGTCAGGTTAGCAAACGGACCGGGATAACTACTTTGATTCTGGTATAGGACAAAAAGGCCGCCCTCAAAGGAGTATTCGTACTTGTCTAAGGGCGAGGCCGTGATGAGCGTTTGCAGCCGCCGGTTGGTGGTATCGGTAAAGTTGACATTCACGAACTTGAACTGATTCAGCAAAAATAACTGCCGCTGCGTATCGCGGTAATCGAACTGACTGTACAGCGTACCGGGCCGGATCCGAATTTTACTGTCTAAAAGCCGCGTCGAGATGTCGCGTCCGTTGCGGAGGTAAGCAATTCCGTTTTGGCGGGTAGTATCGGCCAGACTAATGGTTGCCGGAACCAGACCGGCAGCACCTGATTCCTGACTACCGTCAATGCGGACCGTGACGCCCCCGAAGGTATAGACCGGGTGCGCTGATTTGCCCGGTGGGTTCAGAATCTGCACGTACAAATCGAGACTGCGCTGAAGTGAGTCCTGCCCCGACACCCGCATAAACCGGCGCGTGGTGTCCACGTCGGTAGCCCGGACGTACTGCCGCGAAAAGCCGTAGTA
>JBBRUB010000685.1:0-2800 GCA_038248175.1 Cytophagales bacterium
ACGGGCAGCGCGTAAAAATTCTTTTTGGGCAACCCTCCGATTATACCGGGCGGCTAAACCGGCGACTATCGCTGATGCGGTACTTGCTGGCTCAGGGCTACGAAACCCTGCCCATGACCATGGCCCCGCCCTACCGGGGGCTGCATATCAACGCTGATGACTTCATGACCGACGGCCACGGCCAAGTCTGGTATCAATACGCATTCAACAAACCCGAAGCGATGTCGCGTGTGTTTGGGCCGCTGGTCCGGTACCGCTTCTTTGAGCCGAAAAGCGATAATCAGGATTGGCAACTCGACTTTGACAAACCTAACTACCCCGCCTGGGAGTACCTGAACCAGCGTGTCTATGATTGCCAGCGAACGTACAACTTCGATTTCATGCGGGGCGACATGGCCCACGTGCAGATGCGGCCCGGTGGCGTTCCCGATATGGTGGGGCATTACTACGACCCATTGAAGGCCGTAAAACGCTACGTTCAGGGCAATGGCGTGTCGCATTTCGGTTTCTTCGCCGAGACCTTCCTGGCCCCGTCCGATACGATGGGCTACGGCAATGAACCCGACCACTTAGACGCCATCGACGCCGACTCCACGCTGGGCGATTTACAGTCGCTGGTGGTGGGTTCGGACCCGTTTCGGCGGCAGTTGGCGCTGTATGACGGGTACCGAAAAACGCACCGGTTCGCGCCTAATTTCACGGTCATGACCGCCGACAAAGACGACCCGCGCTTCGATGCGTTTTATCGCACGGGCAACGTCTTTCGCTATTTCACGGCCCTGTTCCTGACCGACTGGCCCAGCTACACCGGGCTGGGGTTCGAGGTGAGAAATGAGCACGAGCAGCGCGGAGCTAATGAAGAATACACCAAACTCTACGTGTTTCAGATCGAAGACGACCGCCAGCCCGACAAGGTGACGCACGGCCCGTTTGTCTGGGGCCATAACGCCGACCAGTTTGCCGCCATTGTCCGCATAAGGCAGTTTGCCGAACAAATCTGGGCGCAAATTCGGGGTAAAGAAACGCGCTGGCTCGTTGGTCCGGACGCCGGGAAAAACTACCTCGTCTGGACGCAGCGCGAAGACCCAACGCACATTTTTGCGGCCAGCCTGACCGGCGAATTACCCGATGCTATTCTGGAAACGGAGGGGACGGAGATGATTTTTTCGGAAGAGAACTGCCGGGTGTGGCGCGTCGAACCGACTTGAGAAACGCCCTGTTTGGGGTATATTGCAGAGAAACAAACCAACGTGCAACCATGATCGGAGCTACAACCCAACCCGTTGCCCTGCCAACGACTTTTGATGAGTTTCTGCGTTTCGAGCCAACCGATGGCTTTAAATACGAATGGAACGACGGCGAACTCATTAAATTCTCCAGTACGAAACGTAAACATTTACGAATCATTCAGGTCCTGAATCTTTGCTTTGACAAGACGAAAGCTAAACAGCAGGGGGGATTACTTATTTGCGAGCAGGACGTAATGCTGACCGGTATTCAGATGCGTCGCCCCGACGTAGCCTATTTCTCGGATGAACAGATTCAGCAGGCAGATGAGGAAGAGGTCATTCCGGCGTTTTGTATCGAGATTACTTCGCCGACCGACGATGCAATCAAGGTGGAAGCCAAACGCATTGAATACTTCCGGGCCGGGGTGCAGGTGGTCTGGCACGTCTTCCCCGAAACCGGCGAAGTTTATGTTTATACAGGCCGCAAAACCGTGCAAATCTGCTCCGATGATGACCTGTGTTCAGCAAAACCTACGCTGGTCGATTTCGAGATAACGGTAAATGAGTTATTGGGTTAATCAACGTAAACCAACGTGATGATGGAAGCCACAATTGAACAGCCAACCGAGGAGATAATCCTCTCCAAATACGAACGAGAACGCGGAAAACCCAGGCCCAGCTTTAACCACAGTAAATTACAGGCTCGTTTGAGTCAACAATTGCTGAATCAGTACGAAGACCAGTATGATGTGCTGAGTGAGTTGTCGCTGGAAGTTCCGAACCCCTTGTACGTGCCGGACTTGTGCCTGTTTCCGGCAGAACCGTCGAACTGGCGCGAAGACGAGGTGAAAGTAAGTGAAGTACCGCTGACCGTGATTGAAATCATTTCGCCTTCGCAGACTGATACGGAGTTGACTGAGAAATCGAAAGCGTATTTTGCGGCTGGCGTCAACTCCTACTGGCTCGTACAACCCGTATTACGTACCATCTTCGTGCTGCTACCCACCGGCGACGAACTCGTTTTCCACAACAACCTCCTGACCGACCCCACCAACGGTATTTCCATTGATTTGAAGAAGGTGTTTCGGTAATAACTATGAATCGTAACCTCCACGACGGTCTGAATTTTGCCCGGAAACTGACACCGAAGCGCGTGGCTAATGCGATGCGGGTACTGTCGAGTTATTACATGTCGAAACAGACGGGCCGGGCCAGTCACCGGGGCTTGCCGATGTCCATTGCGTTTGAGCCGACCACAAGCTGTAATCTGCGCTGCCCCGAATGCCCCAGCGGGCTGCGGTCGTTTACGCGCCCCACCGGTATGCTCGGCGAGGAACTCTACAAACGCACCATCGACGAACTCCATGATACACTACTCTACCTGATTTTCTATTTTCAGGGCGAACCGTATCTGCACCCGCAGTTTCTGGACCTCGTGCGCTACGCTACCGACCGCAATATCTATACCGCCACCAGCACCAACGCGCATTACCTCACCGACGCCAACGCCCGTAAAACCGTAGAGTCAGGGCTGGACCGGCTCATTATCAGTATTGACGGCACCACACAGG
>JBBRUB010000686.1:0-2800 GCA_038248175.1 Cytophagales bacterium
AAAAAGTGGGAACGCGACTGGGATACCGTTATTTATTGCAGCGATGCCTGCCGGATGGCCGCAAAAAAAGAGAGGGGTTAGCAGAACCTTGAACCAACCAACCGCGAACGTTACTTTTGAGGATGATTTGTCCGATTGTTCTGCGCCCGTATCTGCTTCCTGCTCTTTTTTGTCTGCTCATGGGTCTCGATGCCTGCCGCCGTCCCGAACCTGTTGTGGTGAAACGACCTGCTCCAGTAGGTCGCCCGGCAACCCGCCCGGTGGCCGTAAAGCCCGCCCTGCCCAAACCGGCTTCAATACCCAAACCGGCACCCGTGGTGGTGCTCGTGCCACCCCTCGACTCGTTCGACGTAGAGGATGACGCCGAACTGGCTGGTAGTATTCCGCCCAAGCGTGAGTTTCGGGCCGTATGGGTTGCTACGGTCGATAATATTGACTGGCCGAGCAAAAAAGGATTGCCTATTGCCGATCAGCAGCGCGAGATTAACGAGATGTTTGACCTGTATCAGAAAACCAACCTGAACGCGGTGGTCGTGCAAATCCGGTCGGCGGCTGATGCGTTTTATGCGCGGGGTACCGAACCCTGGTCGGAGTGGCTTACAGGCAAACAGGGACGGGCGCCGGAGCCATTTTACGACCCGCTCGACTTTATGATTGGTCAGGCCCACAGCCGGGGGCTGGAGTTTCACGCGTGGTTCAATCTCGACCGGGCCACATTTGGCAAAACGGCCAGCATCGCTCCCTCGAATATTATTTATCAGAAACCTAACTGGATGCTGGACTATGGCGGGCGCAAACTCTTTAACCTCGGCCTGCCCGCCGTACGCTCGTACATTGCCGGGGTTGTGGCCAACGTAGTGCGCGAATACGATGTTGACGGCATTCATTTCGACGATTATTTCTATCCCTACGCCATTGCAGGTCAGGTCCTGAACGATGACCCGGCTTTTCAGACCTACAACCCCGCTAAACTCAACAAAGCCGACTGGCGACGCGACAACGTAACCCGGCTCGTTACCGAACTGCGCGATTCTATCCGGGCCAGCAAACCCTGGGTTAAGTTTGGTATCAGTCCGTTTGGTATCTGGAAAAACCAAAGCAGCGACCCTGAGGGCTCTGCCACCAACGGCGGCCAATCCTACTATGAACTCTACGCCGATACGCGCCAATGGGCGCGTGAGGGCCTGATGGACTATATTGTGCCGCAGGTCTATTTCAGTTCTGAGTTTGGCCGCGCACCCTACAAAACCCTTGTGGAATGGTGGACACGCAACGCGGGCCGGAGCCATCTGTACATTGGACAGGGCGCATACCGCGTAGGGCGCGGGTCGGAGCGCGATCCGGGCTGGGGGAGGGCCACCGAGTTTCCCGGACAAATGCGCTACAACCGGCAGCAACCGGCAGTGCAGGGGAGCGTATTTTTTAGTGCCAAAAGCCTGAAACAGAATCCACTGGCCATCCGCGATTCATTACAGTCCAATTTTTACCGCTACCCGGCTTTGGTACCTGCCATGCCCTGGTTAGACAGCGTTCCACCCCTGCCACCCCATGACCTTAAAATGGCCAACACGCCCGACGGGATCGAGCTATATTGGCAGCGCTCCGCCGAAGCATCGGACGGCGATGAAGCCCACGCCTATCTTGTGTATCGTTTTGAAGGAACCACCCGCCCACGGTTACGGCTCAATGACCCGCGCTGCATCATTACCCGTTGCTCAGCCGAAACAACCCGCTACGTAGATCAGACCGCCGACCCCCAGAAACGGTACGTCTATGCCATTACAGCCCTTGACCGGCTCAATAACGAAAGCAAAGAAGTGGCCGTCATGGTGGTGCGTTAGCGCATTACGTCCCCCATCACGGTCTCGACCGGTAGCGCGTCAGGAAAGAAACCCGTAAGCCGAAGTAGAATACCTTCTACAACTGCATCGGGGCAGGAGGCACCGCAGGTCAGCAATACAGTAACGGGACGGTTTTCAGGAATAAAGTGGTCCGTTACAACTTCCTGCTTGGTGTGATCGTCGAAGTGCCGGATGAGCGTATCTGACAGGATTTTCTGGGCTGATTCGATAAAGTACGTTGGAAGTTTTTCGGCGCAGAGTTCAACGATGTGCGAGGTGTTAGAGGAGTTGTAACCCCCGGCCACAATGGCAAAATCGGCAGGGTAGGTCAGCAATGCGTAAGTAGCGTCCTGATTGTCGTTAGTGGCATAGCAGAGCGTATCGCGGGTGCTGGCAAAGTGGTCGTCAATCTGCCTGGTCCGGTCGGTTCCGTCGTTCAGGCCGTATTTCTGGACCATAACCTGCTTCAGATAATCGGCAATGCCCTGCGTGTCGGAGGCCAGCATGGTAGTCTGATTGACCACACCGATGCGCTGCAAATGGAGAGTGGGGTCGAAACCGTCGGAATACTGCCCGGCAAATTCGGTGAAAAATTCAGCCGCCGGTGCCTCGCCTGTAATGTACCGCACCAGCCGCTGCGCCTGAGCCATGTCGCGCACGACTACCGTTGGGGCGGCTTCTTTACTGTGCGAGAACGTAGCGCGGGTTTCCTCGTGACTTGGTTTGCCGTGTACCACAACCGTATAATTCTTTTGCCCAATCTGCGCAGCCTTATTCCATACTTTCTCGACAAAGGGGCAGGTCGTATCGTATTTCGCGATGTCCAGACCGATAGTAGCCAGCTGTTGCTGAATTTCGAGCGTCGTGCCAAACGCCGGAATAATGACCACGTCGTTGGGGGTTAGTTCGCTCCAGTTGGTAAGTTGATTGCCGCGCGTGTCCATCAGAAAGCGGACTCC
>JBBRUB010000687.1:0-2790 GCA_038248175.1 Cytophagales bacterium
CGCCGAAGCCCAGGGATTAGCCAACTCGTTTGTTTACGGGTCATTACCTGACGTAACGGGGGCCGTTTGGCTCAGTACTAACCGGGGCCTTTCGCGACTCGAACCGGCCACGGGCGGCATCAAAAACTTCACCCCAGACGACGGTGTTCAGGGCTATGAATATAATGGCAACGCGTTTCTGATGGCCGCTAATGGCGAACTTTACTTTGGGGGGGTAGATGGGTTCAATCGCTTCTGGCCCAACCACTTCAAGGGCAGTTTTTTCAATCCGTCGGTCTATATCTATTCGCTCCTTGTGAATGAAAAACGGCTGGAGACCAACGACTACGTGGGCGAGATGGACCACATCAGCCTGCGCCATGATCAGAATACACTCTCGCTGGAGTTTGCTGCTCTTGATTACTTCAGCAATGGCCATAACACATACCAGTACAAACTCGCAGGCTACGATGATAACTGGGTTTTCGCAGGTGAACGGAATTACGTTCGATACGCCAATCTACCCCCTGGCACCTACACGTTTCTGGTCAGAGCCACTAATCGGGACGGTAAATGGAGCAATTACGTACGCCAGCTGATCATGCAGATTAACCCACCATTCTGGCGTACCTGGTCATTTATTGTCCTGCTGGCGTTGGTGTTCACAACCCTGATTCTGGCTTGGGTGCGTCGTCGCGAAGATGCCATCCGGCAGCAGCAGCACGAGCGGTTGCGGCTGGCCTATGACATTCAGGAACAGGTTAAACGTGATATTGCCCGCGATTTGCACGACGAAATTGGTACCCGTTTAGCCACAGTGAAGCTCTACACCACACAGCTGACCCGGCAGGCAGGCGAAACCCCCGCTATCCTGTCGCTAAAAACTACCATTTTCTCGCTCATCAACGATACCATCAGCGACGTAAGAAACCTGCTCAGGAAACTCAACCCAAAAACGCTGGAACAGTACGGGTATGTGGCGGCCATTGAGGAACTGTTTGCCCGTGTCAACGCCAGTGACGTGGTACAGGCACAGGTGATGTCTGAGCATAAAACACCGAACGAACGAATGGCCAGCTGCCGACTACCCACCGACATAGAGGTGATGCTGTACCGGATTACGCAGGAATTGGTTAGTAACTCGCTCAAACATGCCAACCCCAAGCGTATTAACCTACGGGTGCTGATACTGCCCGACGCCGTGCAGCTGCGCTACGCCGACGATGGTAGCGGGTTTGACCGGGAGCAAACCCAGCAAACCAGCACTGGTCTGGGCATGGGCAGTATTGAGTCGCGGGTAGCGTTGCTGAATGGGAAGATTAACTGGCATACCCAGCCCGGTCAGGGTGTTTACGTCACCATCGACGTACCGGTTCCGCGAACGCCGGGCCGCCAATTCGCCTGGACTACGCGTGCAACGCAAAAAAATGTATGATGTAAGATACATCCCGCTCATGCCTTAGGAATCAGACCGTTATGGTCGCGTTGAAGCAGCATCTCAAACAGTAGCACGGTAGCCGCAGCGTCGCCCTGCGCCCGGTGGCGTCCGTTGAGCGGAATATTCAGCGAATGGCACAACCGCCCGAGGCTATAGGATGGATAACCCGGTATCAGTTTGCGGCTCGTGCGGACGGTGCAGAGCGTCCGGCGTAAAAAATCGTGGCCGATCCAGTTCAGTTCTTTCCTGACAAAATTAAAATCGAAGCTGACATTGTGAGCCACAAAAACGGCGTCCTGGGTAATGCGCAAAACCTCGTCAGCTACGTCGGCAAAGAGCGGGGCGTGGACTACCATTGCCGGTGAGATACCCGTCAGGCCCTGAATAAATGGTGGAATCTCACACTGCGGATTGAGTAGCGAATGGAATTCATCAACAACCTGCCGACCATCGTGGCGGTACATAGCAATTTCGGTCAGGCGGGCCGGGCCTTTTACTCCCCCGGTGGTTTCAACGTCGACGATACAATACAAAACAGTTATCAGTAAGCAGTGAACAGTTATCAGTAATAGACTGCAAGTTACAAAGCACGATTCAGATGACCTATCCATTGGCAGTTACTGGTCGATAACCAATAGCCGCCTACTGCATAGTTACTCATTGGCGGCAATGGCTTGGCGGGACACGATCGGGTGGATGGCCAATACCACGCCAGGCGCAGTATTGCCGGGCCGCACAATAATACCGTTGCAAATGAGCCGCAGGGCGTAATCGAGTACGTAATCGCGGTTATTGAGCAAATCGGTATAAGAACGTGATACCGCAAAGTCCGGTTCTACAGTGAACCCGTTGGCCCGGTCGGGACTAACGGCGTGGTAGAGTTTCTTGAGGGGTATGCGGACCTGAATTCTTGAGTTTGGCAGGGTTACGGTCTTGAAATAACCGGCAAAATCACCCCAGTACGCGCTGCCGCTGGCTTCGCCCACATACGTTCCCAGGCCCGCGTCAAGCGTTTTAGCCAGAACCGACGTAGTCGCCGAAAACGAAGCCCCGTTCATAAGAAAATACAGGTTACCCCTGAACGCCATCTGCTTGTGGGGCCGAAACTGCCGGTGCGATGACCGGCTGGCAAAGCCTCCCGATGCTTTATCAGTCCGGTAATGCAAATTAAAATTCAGGGTAGAAAACGGATTCCAGCGGCTGGTGAGTTCAGCGCGGGCCGCCCGTTTCATTTCTTCGTGCTGCATAATAATAAATGGTTTCGGCATCCAATAACGTAGTAACCGGGCAGAGTTTAGCACCATGCCGCCCCCATTGCCCTGCATGTCAACGATTAAATGTTGTACGTTTTGCTTCCGAATCTCCCGAAAAGC
>JBBRUB010000688.1:0-2786 GCA_038248175.1 Cytophagales bacterium
AAAATTGGGCTGAACTACTCCACTAACTACGCCCATGCCGACGGCCTTTCGGCCACCGAGCAGAAAGAGTTTCTGGAAAAACTGCCCGCCAGCTACCGCAGCCGCATTGTGTCGGCGGAGAACGTAGCGGTGGGCTGGCTCGAAACGCGGACGGAGAAGGAAATGACGCTCTATCCGATGATTTGCCGGTTGTCGCACGAGATTATTCAGGAAGGGTTTTCGGAAGCGGTTATTCAGCCCGGCGTGACCACCACCGACGACGTGGTGTGGTGGTTCCGGCAGCGCATTACCGAGCTGGGCTTAGACACCTGGTTTCACCCCACCGTTGACGTGCAGCGCGCCGATGCGAACGACTTCGAGCATCTGCGCACCTTCTCCAAACGGCCCGAGCAGCAGGTAATCATGCCCGGCGATCTGATACACGTCGATTTCGGGATTACGTACCTGCGGCTCAACACCGATCAGCAGCAACACGCCTATATCCTGCGCCCCGGCGAAACCGACGTACCGAATGCCATCAAGGCGGCATTTAAGCAGGGCAATCGGTTGCAGGAGATTCTAACGGAGCAGTTCGTGGCCGGAAAAACGGGCAACCAAATTCTACGGGCCGCCCTGCAACAAGCTGAAGTAGAAGGCATCAAAGGCACCATTTACACGCACCCCATCGGCGTTCACGGCCATGCCGCCGGACCAACCATTGGCCTGTGGGACCAGCAAAAAGGCGTGGCTGGTTCGGGCGATTACCCGCTGATGGCCAACACCGCCTACTCCATCGAACTCAACGCAGCGGTCGAGCTTCCCGACTGGAAAAAGACCATCCGCATCATGCTGGAAGAAGACGGTTTCTTCGACGGAAAGACGTTTCGTTACATTGACGGTCGCCAAACTGAGATATATACGATCCCGCGCCGGTTGGAGTATGTCAGGTAGAGACCAGTACGCCGGGGCGGCATCATTGTGTCTCTACAATAAGACGAAATCCAGATAATTATCACGGTTGATGCCGGTAAACGTAGCATTGGGGTAGGTGTCGAGCCATGTTTTGGGTGGTTTACCAATTGCTTGCGTGTATTTGAACTCAAAACCCGCCAGTTGCCCACCCGATTCTTCTACATAGTCGAGTTCGGCACCGGTGTAGGTGCGCCAGAAATACGGATTTACGAAGCACCGCCGTACGCGTTGCGCTTGAATCGCTCCACAAGCAGAAAATTCTCCCACAACGCACCCATATCATTGCATAAGTTGATCGGGTTCAGGTTGTTTATCAGTACGTTGCGAATGCCCAGGTCGTAGAAATAAATCTTATCCATTTTCACGATTTCCTTCCGCAGATTTGGGCTAAAACCGGACAGCCGAAAAATTACGAACGTTTTTTCGAGCAGGTCGATATAGGTCGCAACGGTGTCGCGACTGATTTGCAGGGTGTTGCTCAGTTCATTCAGCGATACCTCCGAGCCTACCCGAAACGCCAGCAACGGCAGCAGTTTACGGAGTTTGTCGGGGTAGCGCAGGTTAGCCAGGGACAGTATGTCGCGATACAGATACGACGCGCTCAGTTCCTGCAAATACGCAGCTTTGTCCCACTGATTAGGCAGGCTGAACAACTCCGGGTAGGCTCCGAAAACAAGTTGATGGTCAAGTAATTGACGCAACTCGAACGAATTATACTGCGCCCGCAGTTCGGTAGTGGCAATGGGGTAAAGTGTGTACGTCCGGGTGCGGCCCGTAAGCGGTTCTTTGGTCTGATTGGCCAACTCGAACGACGACGAACCCGTTACGATAATCTTGAGGTTGGGTAGCCCATCGTGCAGAATTTTCAGGTTAATGCCCACGTCAGGAACGCGCTGTGCTTCGTCGATAAACAACAGGTCATAGCCGTCAACCAGCAGCTTCATCTGCTCCAGATTCCGACTCGACAGCACATCAGTGTAACGGAGTTCGTCGGCGTTGATACTGAGTTTTCGTCCCGGAAAATCGGCCAGTAGCTGTTGTACCAGCGTTGTTTTGCCAACCTATCGGGCGCCGTGTAGCACAATAATTTTATGTGAACTGGTCAGGCCGTTCCGAATGTCGGCAGTAATTGAGCGGACTAACATTGATTTCGTAAGTTAACTGGCGAAATTCGCGCTAATTCTTTCGGAGTGTGAAAATTACTGACGCCAGTGAGACGGAAGGTGTTCCATCTCTACGTGTTCCTCCGCCAGTTATCCAGCAGCACCGCCGTGGCAATACCAACATTGAGCGATTCGGCGTCGCCGTAGCGGGGGATGGTAACGCGCTGCGTGACGAACGGCGCGACTTCCGGGCCGATGCCGTTCGATTCGTTACCCATGACCAGATAACCACCCGGCGCAAACGGCAGCGTGTGCGCATCGGCCCCGCCCAGAAACGCGCCGTAAACCGGCATCTTCCCGCCCGGCACGCCCGCTGCTTCGCGCAGGAATCCGGCCACGTCGCCGTACCACCACTGCACCCGCGTAAACGAGCCTTTGCTGGCCGAAATCACTTTGGGGTTGTACACATCGGCGGTGGTGTCGGAGCAGAGAATCTTACGAACGCCGTACCAGTCGGCAATACGCAGGATGGTGCCAAGGTTACCAGGATCGCGCACGTCGTCGAGAATCAGCGCGATTTCGCCGGGGTTAGCCACTAACGGGCAGTTCTCTTTCGTTTTCACCACAGCAAGGGCCGCATTGTTGCTATCGAGCGTACCGATGCGGGTGAGGTCGGCTGCCGACACGATTTCGACGGGCGTTCGTTGGCGGTCTGTCAGGTTGGCGTTTTCT
>JBBRUB010000689.1:0-2785 GCA_038248175.1 Cytophagales bacterium
CACTGTTATGACCGACACCACGTCGACCATGATGGGTGATTCGACGATGGCCACTGATACGGCCTCGACGATGATGTCGGATAGCGCCCAGTAATTTTTGTTGAGGCACAACTGCCGGTAAAACTGCCGACAACGCTATAACGTATTGAAGCCCTCCTGAGCAATCAGGAGGGCTTTTTTGTGTCTATATAATTCACTAAAAATAGCCTCATTGCTGTCCCCGGCTACCATTGCGGCTGTTGCTGTGGCCAGAGCGTCCAGAACCACCGCGTTCATAGGCAAGCTCTGCTTTGGACTTATCGAGCCGGGCAGGGTCATGCTCATCTTCCTGACCCTGTTTGGTTTTGTCATCGTTGGTCATTTCCTGTTCGCCGTTGGGGCGATTACCGCTTGTATCGCGAAATTTCTTGGTGTGTGACTCTTCGGTCTTTGCGCCGGGCTGATTGGTTGACTGGTTGTTGGTCATGAGTATAGTCGAGTTGTTTGTTGGATTATAACGGCCAATAACGAGAATGGTTTAGAACGTAAAAAGCCCCTTCCGAATATCGGAAGGGGCTTTACTATGCAATTGCCAGGTAGCTTAAAAGCCCGGATTCTGCTTCAGAACGTCTTTGCCCTGAATGTCAATCTGAGTCTGCGGGATAGGTAACAACTCATCTTTACCTGCCGTGAACCTTGCACCGCCCAGCGTATTTGGCAGTTTAGGCCCTTCGTAAGCGAGATAGGCGTTCAGCACCGGTGCGGCAACACCCCAGCGAACGAGGTCGAAGAAACGATGCCCCTCATCGCCCAACTCCAGCCGACGCTCGAAGCGAAGTGCCGTGCGGGCCGACTCTTTCGAAGCAAACGCAGATGCCGGGTACGGGCTGATTACGTACTTAGCGGCTGGCGCACCTGCCTTCGTTACAAAACTGGCCGGATTAGCCGCCCGGTTGCGCACTAGGTTAGTATATTCCAGTGCCTTAGCCAGCGAGCCTATTTCGATCTCTGCTTCGGCGGCCAGCAGCAACACGTCTGCATACCGGATAACAGGGAAGTTGAGGGCGGTGTAGCCCGGTGTCCATGAACTATTATCCTGGAACTTACCTACGTCCGACCTGTAGTACGTAAATTTCTTGGGCGAATACGGGCCACCGTTGGGTTGGTTCCGAATCCAGTCCTGACCGGGGTGATCCTGCCAGTCGAGGTACGGAATGCCACGCCGACCAACCGTATGATCCAGACGGGGATCAAGATTACCAGCGTCCGGTGTAAACGCTTCTTTAGATGGTACACCCTGATCGTTTTTAACCTGGTTGGCTCCCGTATTGTACGAGTTATCGAGCAGGGGCAGACCGGCAGCCGTGGTACGGAACGAGTTCACATACTCAAAGCTTGGCTGATTGAATCCGCAGCAGTTACCGGGGCCGTTCGGTCCGGTATTGTAGGGATAGTTCAGGTCGAACTCAGGATTAGCGTTATTTGTGTTCCCTGTATTGGCAGCAGCCTGTATGGCAAATATCGACTCCGTGTTGTTGTCGTTAGCGGCCTTGAACAGGTCAGGAAAGCTGGGTAATAGGGCGTACTTGGCACCGCCCGACGTTTTACCGTTAGCAATGATCAGATCAAGGAGGGCCTTAGCTTCGGTATATTTCTTTTGATACATAAACACCTTTGCCAGCATCGATGCGGCAGCCCACTTATTGGCCCGGCCAACAGCCCCCTGCGTTTCGGGCAGGTTATCGTAAGCAAACTTAAAGTCAGCTTCGATTTTTGGGTAAAGTTCGGTAGCTGTGTTGGTTACCTTTTCAATACCCGTAGCGTAATCAACGGTTTCGTCGATGTACGGAGCGTTGTTATATATACGCTTCAGATCGAAGTAGTACAGCGCGCGCAAAAACTTCGTTTCGGCTTCGACCCGCTTCTTGTCGGCTGCCGATATGACCGCAGTTGGCAAAGCCAGCAACCGCAGCGTGGCATTGGCCCGGCTGATGCCTTCGTATTTCGTTACCCAGGTACCGTTTATATCTCCAATGGTTGAGAGAGCCTCATACCGCTGAATGGGGTTGATGGTCGCAAAATCGCCGGGGTCAGTGCCTTTGTTGGCGTCGCCCCCACGAATGCCGCCCCACACCCAGTTTGAGAAGGAAGCCAGCCGGTCTCCACGGCCGCTCAGCATGGAATAAACCGAGATGAGCGAGCCTTCGATACCCGCTTTTGAACTCAGCTGACTGTTGTCCAACTGAGCCGTTACCGGAATCTCCAGGAACTTATCCTGACAGGCTACCGACACAACCGAGAGTGCGATGGTTGCGCTGGCAAGGATGGTGAATTTTTGTCTGTATTTCATGATTTGTTATTTGGTTTAATGGGTACCAGAATCGTTCAAATCCCGGTACCCGAATGATTTGCTAATTAGAAACCAAAGCTTAAGCCACCCAGTACCTGACGCGTAACGGGGTAGTTACCCACGTCGATACCGAAGTTGGTGTCGGCATTGCCACCTACGCCCGGATCGAGACCCTGGTATTTGGTGATTGTGAACAGGTTGTTGGTCGAAATAAATACCCGAACGCGGCTCATGCCAATCCGGCTCAGGGCCGAGGCTGGTACGTTATAGCCAATTGACAGGTTCTGCAACCGGAAAAACGAACCGTCTTCTATGTAATACGAGTTAGACTGGGTGTTGGTGCTGAAGTTGGACGCCTGCTCAAAGATAGGCAACGCGGCACCAGGGTTCTGGGGCGTCCAGGAATCCCGAACGCGCGCACTGATGGCCGCACCGGCAAACGATGGGTAGAAGTCG
>JBBRUB010000690.1:0-2780 GCA_038248175.1 Cytophagales bacterium
GCTGCGCGCCGCCCTGGCGCACATGGCCCTGGTGGCGGCGGCGTACGCGATCGTGCTCGCGGAGGAGGACTACAGCGGCACCCGGGTCGATGGCTGGGTGGCTGGGTAGCGTTCCTACTGACACTACTGCCCCGCGCTCGGGTGATTGTGGTCATCAACGCGCGACTGCTGAGATTGAAGTGATGCCGACGACCGTGGTCCACGTGACCGACTCTTGGGAAGCCTGGGCGATCGAGCCCAAACCGGACCAACTCGATGTGCTTCATCGCTACGCGGACAACGATGTCCTGATTGAGACCGACGCTGGCGAGCGGATGGAAATGACGCTCGAGGATGGCCGGCGCCGCCTGTTTTGGGGCAAGGATTACCAGATTCTGTCGGAGTGGGCCGCCGAGCAGAAACCGAGCAGCCGCAAGGGGAAGATTGGGTTTTAGCAAGTTACCTATCCGGTAAGGAGTTTGTGGCGTACCATATTACTCACTTCGCAAGGACTTCGCCGGATTCATCAGCGCGGCTCTGATGACCTGTGCGCTGACCACCAACATAGTAAGCACTGCCAGCCCTGTTCCGACCAGCACGAAGGGAGACCAGGTCAACGGCGTATGGTAAGCGTAGCTGGCCAGCCAGTCGCTCATAAACCAGTAGGCTACGGGCCAGGCTATGGCGTTGGCAATCAGTAAAATCCAGACGTATTCTTTCAGGAACAACCCCACAATGCCGGGTACCGTCGCACCAAGCACTTTCCGAATACCTACCTCTTTGTTCCGACGGGCTACACTCAGCGAAACCAGCCCGAAAATACCGAGCAGAACGATTACTAAGGCCAGCGCGGTGGATACGTAAGCTGCTTTTTCCAACTGCAATTCAGTGCTGTACAACTTCTGAAGTGTCTGATCCATGAAGGCATAGTCGAACGGAGAGTCGGGAAAGAGGTTCTGCCATTGTTTTTGAATAGCGTCGAGGCTGTGGCCGATGTTGCCGGGGTACAGCTTAAACGACAGGTAACGGTAGATAGGAACCCCCTTCACCGAGAAGAATAACATCGGCTGAATGGCCTGCTGCATCGAGTTAAAATGAAAATCCTGCGTGATGCCCACAACCGTAAACCGTCTTGGGTCGCCCACCGTCCGTACCTGTTGCCCGAGGGCTTCGTTTGGGTTTTGGTACCCCATGGCCCGAACCGCTTTTTCGTTCAGGACTACATTCAGTGAGTCAAGACCGCGAATACCGAAAAAACGACCGGCGACCAGCGGAATCTGATAGGTTTTCAGGTAATTCTCGTCCGAAATCAGGGCTTGCATAGCAATCGCCTGCGTAGAGTCTGTTTCATTTTTATAGACCATAGGTTGCCCGCCGTTGTTGCCATTTGGAATCTCGTGCGATAGACTTACACTGGCTACTTCGGGCATGGCTGCAAAAACCTGACGTACACCTTCCAGCTTCTGCACCCCCGCCGGAGACCAGTCGCGCGGTACCTGCGACGAGACTACATACGCCTGACTGTAGCCCAACGCCTGACTAAAAAAATAATGTATTTGCTGTGTCACAAGAACGGCAGCGATAAGCACTACAGTTGCGATGAGAAACTGAAACCCAACCAATACTTGGCGCAGTTGAATTTTCTGATTCATAAACTGGAGTTTGCTCTTGAGCGCATCAACTACGTTCTGCGACGACAACACAAACGCTGGGTACACACCGGCCAGCAAACCAACCAATCCAGCCACGGCTACGGGTACAAACAGGATGCTGGGTGGGAAAGCTGTGAGCGGCATCAGCGACTTCCCGACAACCTGCTCGAAAAATGGTTTAGTGGCCAAATAGAGACCTAAAGAAAGCACCGTAGCCAGACCAGATAGCAATAATGATTCGGCTAAAAACTGCCTGATAAGCTGTTTCTGAAGACTTCCCAGTGCTTTTCGGACGCCAATTTCACGTAGCCGGGTAGTAGACTGGCTGACGGAAAGGTTGATGAAATTGATAACCGCCATCAGCAAAATAAATACCCCCGCCAACGACAGGGTGAGCAACATTCGGTTTACCAGGCCATTGTCTTTTTGTCGGTAATAATCGGTCAGGGCTACGGGTTTAACCTGCAGATTTTGCCGGACGAGCGGGCTGGTATTTTGGTCGATGAGTTGTTGAATGGGCTTGGTTAACTGAGCGGGAGCAATGCCCTCTTTCAGTTCGATGTAGGAAGGTAATACCCCGTTTTGCCACGAATCAAAATCGCTCCGGTTGAAAAAGGTATAGGTATTGGTGGGGATGAAAAACGTGTTTTTGATGGTGGCGTTGATTTGCGTAACTGAGTTTTCGGGAATGTCCTTCAGCACGGCTGTAATCAGGAACGGGTGCGTACCACCCGAAAAGTTCTGAACGGTTAGGGTCTGACCAACTACGTCTGTTTTGCCAAAATAAATGCGGGCTTTTTCGGCAGAAATCGCCACCGAATACGGGCGTTGTAACGCTGTTTTTGCATCGCCGTGGAGTATTTCAAACCCGTACATCGCCAGCAACGTATTGTCGCCCAACTGAATACTTTCCCGGAAGTTTCTATCGCCTTTGGAGACCACCGAAGTCAGGCCGTCCCACCGGTAATAGTTGGCAATCAGTGTATGGTATTCCTCCTTTAGTCGTTTGGCCAGCGGAGCCAGGGTGGTCATTTCCTGCCCCATGTTGGGGTCTTTCCAGCGGCTGAGCAAAATGTATTGCCGGTCAGCACGGCGCAGCGTTCGGTTTACCTGTAATTCACCCCAGACGTAGGTACCAATGAGCAGTGA
>JBBRUB010000691.1:0-2775 GCA_038248175.1 Cytophagales bacterium
AGCAGCGTCTGCACCGCTTTCACAACGTCTTTGGGCGATTTGAGCAACTCCTTCAACTCGCTGACAACGGCCATTTGCTCATTGACAAGCTGCTCTGCGCCACCCGCCGTAACGGCTTCAATCCGTCGGACGCCGGTTGAAACGGAGCCTTCGCTCGTGAATTTGAACAGCCCAATGTGACCCGTACTGGGCAGGTGTGTGCCGCCACAAAGCTCTACGGAATAGCCGGAATCATATGTAATGACCCGCACAAAATCGCCGTACTTTTCACCGAACAGGGCCGTTGCCCCCATCTGCTTCGCCTGCTCGATGGGTACATTGCGTTGCTCATCGAGCCGGATATCTTCGCGGATTTTCGTGTTTACGATGCGTTCCACTTCGGCGAGCTGGGCATCGTCAACTTTGCTGAAGTGCGAGAAATCGAACCGCAGCGAATCGGGACCGACGTAAGAGCCTTTCTGCGCTACGTGCGTGCCCAGCACTTCGCGCAGAGCCGCGTGCAGCAGGTGCGTAGCGGTGTGGTTGCTGGCAATCTCCATCCGGCGTTTGGCATCGACCTGGGCATTGACCAACGTAGCTGATTCCAGCGCATCGTCCAGATCGGCACCGTCGGCAATCAGTACGGAGAGATCGTTCTCTTTCTTCGTATCGACAATCCGAATCGTTTGCTGTCCGTCCGGCCCATTTAGCAGCAACTTTCCCGTATCGCCAACCTGCCCGCCCGATTCGGCGTAGAACGGCGTTTCGGCCAGCACGATCTGGTACTGTCGGCCCTGCTTGTTCTGCACGGTGCGATATTTCAGGATGCTGGTCTGCGTTTCGGTCTGGTCATAGCCCACAAACCGCGACCCCGCGCTGGCGTCGCTTAGCTCGATCCAATCGCCCGCCGATGAAGTAGCGTCTTTGCGCGACCGGGTTTTCTGTTCGGCCAGAGATTTCTGAAAACCGGTCTCATCAATGCTCAGCCCCTTTTCATGGGCAATGAGCGCGGTCAGGTCGGCGGGAAAGCCGAAGGTATCGTTCAGCTCAAAAACTGTCTCACCGGGAATTTCGGTTTGGTTATTGGCCTGCAAATCGCTGATGATCTGATCGACGCGCACCAGTCCCGTTCCCAATGTGCGAAGAAAAGCGATTTCTTCTTCGCGGATGACAGTGGCCACAAAATCGCGCTGGGCGTTGAGGTCGGGGAAGACCTCGGCAAACTGGATGGCCAGCGTCGGCACGAGTTTGGTCATGAACGGCTCGGTCAGGTTCAGGTACGAATAGCCGTAGCGAATGGCCCGGCGCAGAATCCGCCGAATCACGTACCCCGCTTTGGCGTTGCCCGGCATTAGCCCGTCGGAGATAGCAAACGCAACCGCCCGGATATGATCGGCAATGACGCGCATCGCTACATCAGATTTGCTCATAGTGCCCGGCGTGGATTCGTCGCCGTAGGTCATGCCGGACAGTTCTTCGATGACACTGATGGTACCGGTAAAGACGTCGGTGTCGTAGTTCGATTTCTTGTTCTGTACAGCCATGCACAGCCGCTCAAAACCCATACCCGTATCGACGTGCCGGGCGGGCAGCGGATCAAGCGAACCGTCGGCCTTGCGGTTGAACTGCATGAACACAAGGTTCCAGATTTCAACTACCTGCGGATGATCGGCATTGACGAGGTCTTTTCCGGGGGTTTCGGCTACTTCGTCCGGGCTGCGCAGATCGACGTGAATTTCGGAACACGGCCCGCACGGCCCCGTCTCGCCCATTTCCCAGAAGTTGTCTTTCTTGTTGCCGTAAATAATCCGGTCTTCGCCCACGATGGGTTTCCAGAGGTCGAACGCTTCCTGATCAAAGGCCACGCCGTCGGTTTCGTCGCCCCCGAACACCGATACGTATAGCCGGTCTTTGGGCAGTTTATACACCTCCGTCAGCAGTTCCCATGCCCATTCAATGGCTTCTTTTTTGAAGTAATCGCCGAACGACCAGTTGCCGAGCATCTCGAACATGGTGTGGTGATACGTATCGAACCCCACATCTTCGAGGTCGTTGTGCTTACCTGATACGCGCAGGCATTTCTGCGTATCGGCCACGCGCCGGGCGGGGGGGGTGCCATTGCCGAGGAAAAAGTCTTTGAACTGCGCCATGCCCGAATTATTGAACATAAGCGTGGGGTCATTCTTGGCCACCAGCGGAGCCGACTGAACAATCAGGTGTTGTTTATCCTGAAAGAATTGCAGAAAATGGCGACGTATTTCGGAAGAAGTCATGGAAAATAAGCAAAAGGTGTAGGGAGTAAACGGTATAACAGGTGTGAAGGGAGTAAGCAGTAAGCAATAGAGTTTACAATGACTATACCTGTTACTCCTTACCCCCTCTAAACCTTACACCTACTGCACTTTTCACTCCCCTTTTCACAAAATTACGCCAAAACTTGCGTTTGTACAGGCTGGACCGGAAGTTTGCCGTATGGAGCCGGGCGAGAAACTGTACTATACCATTACGGAGGTGGCCGCTATGTTTGGTATCAATGCCTCAAAACTGCGGTTCTATGAAAGTGAGTTCGCGACACTGCAACCGAAGACAAACAGTACCGGCAAACGGCAATATACCCGCGCCAACATCGACCACCTGCGCGAAATTCTGGACCTGATCCAGCGGGGCTACACCCTGCCCGGTGCCCGCGATTACCTTAACACCCGCGCAGACCGCCAGCGCGATAATGCCCGCTACGTCGCCCAACTCCAGCATATTAAGGCATTTCTGGAGCAAATCCGCGACGGGCTGGAGTAG
>JBBRUB010000692.1:0-2769 GCA_038248175.1 Cytophagales bacterium
CAACATGCGGGGCGTTTCGGCCAAACTGCGTAAGGATGGATTTGACTGATTCAGTTGACCCGAAACATCAAATAGTTTGAACCCTGAACAAAAATCAACATGAAAACCCTGATTAACGTATTGATTCTGATGCTGATTACAACGGCGTTGATTGCGCAGAAAACCGAGGGTGTCGTGACCTATGAGCGCAAAACGTACTGGACCAAACTCATGGCCCGAATGACCTTTCTGAGTCAGGAAGAGAAAGACCGCGCGGCCCAGACCTGGAAAAACGACGATGAATCCAAAGAGAAAATGAAACTGTCTTTCAACGAAAACGAAAGTCTCTACACCTATGCCAGCAACCAGGGCGAAACCGAAGACGGGCAGTATTCGTGGCGCAACCGCGATTTGGTGCTGTACCGCAATTTTGAGAAAGACAAGAAAATTGAACTGGTTGAGATGCTGGGCAAAACCTACGTTATCGAGGATTCGCTGCACGTGCCGACATGGAAAATAGGTAACCAGATCAAAGACGTGGCGGGCTACATCTGTATGCGGGCCGACACCGAAGATCCCATCAAAAAGCAAAAAATAACGGCCTGGTTTGCGCAGGACATTCCGGTACCCGCCGGACCTGAACGCTACAACGGCCTGCCCGGCGTCATTCTCGAACTGAACCTGAACGATGGTGACGTCATTATCGAAGCCACCAAAGTCGAGTTCCGCAAACTCACCGCCGACGATCTGAAATTGCCCAAACTGAAAGGGAAAAAGCTGGACGATGCCGGGTATGACGCCCTCATTAGCCAGCATATCAAGCAAAGTATGACCGCCAACCGCAACCCCTTCTGGTCAATCCGGTATTGACTTCCTTATCATTTTTATTTAAACGTTAGGGCCATTCGGATACCCGGTACGGGGCCACCGGGCATGAACAGGGGCGATGGCTCGATGGTCATGGAGATATCGTCCGTAAGGTCGAAGGTTTTCAGGTGGGCCGCTACGTTGGCCTCTACCGCACTGACCGCGTACAGCACGAGCGACAGCAGAACGTTCAGGTCGCGGTACCGACGATATCCATCGTAAGCCTGTTTGGCACCCGCCGATGTACGAAAGTACCCATTGCCAATCAATACCTGATCCGGCTTTACGCGCAGTTCCGGGACAGGAATCTGACCACCGAGCGCGGAGGGTACATCCGGTACGATAGCAGTAAATGCCGGAGCAATAAAATCGCCGTTCAGAAGGCGGTCGTAGCCTATCTCCGCTTCGACGGAGAGTCTCCGGTAGCGCAGGAAGAAATACGTCAGGGCTGCATAGCCGCTGTAAATGAACGGCATCTTATAATACTGCCGGTTGTAGGCCTGCCCCAGTCCCGGAAACATCAGCGAACGGTACGTGGCCTCACGCGGAATAATCTTGTGAATTTCCCGCTGCTGTTTCTCGGTCACGCGCAGGGTATCGGTCAGCGTCCGCAGGGTAGAGTCGGTGCGGGGGGTGCCAATGCGCAGGGCTTCGGGCCGGAAGGTCGATAGTATGGTGTCGCCCAGCGAGCGCAGCTGCACGGTCGGGTCAACGGCGGGGGGCGTAGGGGCGGGGATGATGGCCGGCTGCTGTGCCCATGAGGTATGAACAGTGACAGCAAGCAGCAAACCAGCAAGGAGAAACGTAATGCGTTTGGGCATATTCACTAAACGCCGAAACAAAGCTGTGTGCCTTGAATAAGCCGCCATTTAGGAAAATTTAAGACGAACAGGAAGCGGGCAGGGCATTCCAACCCGGCAGGCTTGAGCCTTTACGATTCAGAATTGAGTACGTCCAGAATTCGGGATAGTTCTTCCTGCGAAGTGAACGGAATCTTGATCTCACCTTTGTGGGCATCATCGGCTTTAATCGAGACCTTCGTGCCAAACATAGACGACAGCTTGAACTGCAGACTGCGCATTTCCTGCTTTGGTAGTGTAACGCGCCGGTCAGAGCCGGTTTCGGGCAGACCGTCGGCCAGATTACGCACGGCTTCTTCTACTTTCCGCACCGACCATTCTTCGTCAACGGTGCGGTTGAACAGCCGAATCTGCGTGTCAGGATTGTCGATATTGATGATGGCACGGGCGTGACCCATCGAAATCCTGTTGTCGCGCAATGACGCCTGAATAACGGGCGGCAGTCTAAGCAGCCGGATGTAGTTATTGACCGTCGTGCGGTTTTTACCGACGCGGTCGCCCAGTTCTTCCTGCTTCAGGCTACACTCGCTGATGAGCCGCTGGTAGCTCAGGGCAATCTCGATGGCGTTGAGATTTTCGCGCTGAATGTTCTCGATCAGGGCCATTTCCAGCATCTGCTGATCGTTGGCCGTGCGTACGTAAGCCGGAATGGTGGGCAGACCAATCAGCTTGGACGCCTGTAACCGGCGTTCGCCCGCAATGAGCTGATACCGGTCTTTGCCAAGCTGCCGCACCGTAATGGGCTGAATAATGCCCTGCACCCGGATCGACTCAGCCAGTTCCTGCAAAGTCTCTTCGTCGAAGCGCGTCCGGGGCTGAAACGGGTTGGTTTCGATCAGCGACAGCCCAATTTCGGTCATCGTACTGATCGACTCAAACGGCGAGGTCTTGGTTTGCCGGTTCACCGATTCGCTGTCGTGCAGCAGCGCACCCAGCCCCCGGCCCAGCCCGATCATCTTCTTATTATTGGGTGCTTTGGTATTGGCGTTTTCCATTAAACTTCCTGCGGCATCATGCCATTTTTGACCAGAATTTCGCGGGCTAAGTTCAGGTAACTCACGGC
>JBBRUB010000693.1:0-2762 GCA_038248175.1 Cytophagales bacterium
CCGTGCGGGTTCGACTCCCGCTCCTGGTACGAATGCAAAAAAGCCCTGACTGTCAGGGCTTTTTTGCATTTAAGTCATTCTATTTTCTCTTGGTTTGACCTTGTTTTACACCGACTTGGCTGTGTTATACCAGTTTATCAATTTCACAGTAGCCTGATTCTCAGACCTAAGCATCTTACGCCACCCGGCACGTCACGCCCTCCAGACTGTCTAACGCCCGAATCAGAGTATTGGCTGGGGCTACTTTCACCGTCCGGGATAGCAAACTGACCGACACGGTTGAGTCAGGGTCCTGCACATTTAAGTATAGCGTACAGTGGCCGGGGTGGGCCACAATGAGGTCATTGAGACGGGCCACAAGCTGGGCGTTCAGCGCATCTAACGTCAGTGAAACGCGGATTTCACGGGTCATTTTATCGCGTAACTCGCTCAATAGCCGGATGTTTGTCGCTTTAAATTCTAAGTCCGAGGATGTCCATTTGTTCTGGGTTTTACCCGAAATATGCAGGAAACGCCCCAACTCGATATATTGCCCCATCCGCACGTAATCTTCGCCGAACAGGCTCATTTCCAGTGAACCACTGTAATCTTCGACCTTGAAAATCACGAACGGGTTGCCATTTCGGGCTACTTTCTGCGTAACGGACGATACAATGCCCGCGACCTTGATTTCGGGCATTTTGGCTTCCAGCACATTAACCAATGTGCAGTTGCAAAACGCATCAAGTTCAAGTTTAAATTCGTCGAGCGGATGGCCGGTGATGTAAAACCCAACTACGTCTTTCTCGAATTTCAGTTTTTCGATCTGATTCCAAATCGGTACGACAGGGGCTTTGGGCCGGGCAATCATCGGCTCCCCACCCGTCATGGCTCCAAAAAGCGACTGTTGCGAAGCGGCTTTTTCGGCGTGGTAATTGGTGGCGTACCGAATGATTTTTTCCAGGTAGGTCGTCAAATCGCCGTCGGCTTTGTCGAAATACTGCGCCCGGTGGTATTCGTCCACGGCATCAAACGCCCCGCCGTAGGCCAATGATTCGAGCGTTTTCTTGTTCACTGTGCGGAGATTAACCCGTATCGCAAAGTCGAAAACATCTTTAAACGGCCCGTTTTCGGCGCGTTCCTGAATAATGCTCTCCGTAGCGGCTTCGCCCGCGCCCTTGATGGCAGCCAGCCCGAAGCGGATTTCGCCCTTTTTGTTCACGCCGAACACCCGCTCCGATTCGTTAATATCCGGCCCCAACACCGGAATTCCGATGGCTTTACATTCTTCGAGAAAGAACGTGATCTTGTCAATCGCACCGAGACTGCTGGTCAGCACGGCAGCCATGTACTCGGCTTTGTAGTAGGTTTTAAGGTAGGCCGTTTGATAGGCCACAAACGCATAGCAGGTCGAGTGCGATTTGTTAAAGGCGTAACTGGCAAAGGCTTCCCAGTCGGTCCAGACTTTTTCGCAGATTTTCAGGGATAAGTTATTGGCCTTGCAACCGTCCATAAACTTGCCCTTCATCTTGTTCAACACGTCGAGTTGCTTCTTTCCCATCGCCTTCCGCAGCACGTCGGCATCCCCTTTTGTAAAGCCAGCGAGTTTTTGCGAGAGCAACATCAACTGCTCCTGATAAACCGTAATTCCATAAGTGTCAGACAGATACTCTTCCATTTCTGGCAGGTCATAGACTACTTCTTCGCGGCCATGCTTCCGGGCGATGTAGTTCGGAATGTAGGCAATCGGGCCGGGGCGGTAGAGGGCGTTCATGGCAATGAGGTCGCCGAAGCGGTCGGGCTTCAAGTCGCGCATGTGCTTTTTCATGCCGTCTGATTCAAACTGGAAAATGGCGTTCGTTTCGCCCCGCTGAAAGAGTTTATACGGCTCCGGGTCGTCGAGCGGAATCTCGTCAATGTTAATGCTCACGCCGTGATTTTGCTTCACAAGCCGCAGACATTCTTTGATAATCGTCAGGTTTTTCAGGCCCAGAAAATCCATCTTGATAACCCCCGCATCCTCAATTACTTTACCCTCATACTGGGTGATAATCAGTTTGGTTTCTTTGGAAGTCGAGACCGGCACAATGTCCGACAAATCGCTCGGCGCGATGATAATCCCAGCCGCGTGAACGCCCGTATTCCTGACCGTACCTTCGAGCCGCCGGGCCTGTTGCAACACGTTCTGGACTTTTTCGGTGTCAATCAGTTTCATCGCCCGACCCACGCTTTGGTCGCCCAACTCCAACGCCCGCATTTTCCGAACGTTGTCCATTTCTTCGGGCTGAATCACCTTATCCAAACCGCCCGGCCCGTCGAGCGGATCCTCAAAAATTCGTTTGAGGGTCATGTTATACGTGGGCTTGTCGGGCACAAGTTTCGCCAGCATATTGGCATCGCTCAGCGGCAAATCCATCACCCGCGACACGTCTTTAATGGCCGATTTTGCCGCCATTGTGCCGTAGGTAACAATGGCCGCCACCTGTTGTTTGCCGTACTTATTGACCACGTAATCAATCACTTTCTGGCGACCTTCGTCGTCAAAATCGGTGTCAATATCGGGCATTGATTTCCGGTCGGGGTTCAGGAATCGCTCAAACAGCAGATCGTATTTGATAGGGTCAATGTTGGTGATACCGATGCAATAGGCCACCGCCGAACCAGCCGCCGAACCGCGCCCTGGCCCAATCATCACGCCCAGATCGCGCCCGGCTTTGATAAAGTCAGCCACGATCAGAAAGTACCCGGCAAAACCCATCGTTTTAATCGTAAACAACTCAAAA
>JBBRUB010000694.1:0-2752 GCA_038248175.1 Cytophagales bacterium
AGCGTCAATACCGTTCATGATCGGCATATCAATATCCATCAGCACAACCTCAGGCTGATGCAACCCGGTTAGGCGCACAGCTTCCTGACCATCGCGGGCCGTGAACACTACCTGCACTTCGGCAAATACCGACAAGGTGCGGCTTATGGTCAGGAGCAGCAGCGGATTGTCTTCCACGATGGCGATTCGAACGGGCATAAGCGGGGAGTTAAGATGGGTACAAACGTCGGTAGGCCGACCGATAACTTTACACGCAAACTTCCGTATTTCTTAAAATCAGCGCCAGAGAAAGAGTCGTACCCCGGCCCGGTGCCGACGTAACACTCCACTGCCCGCCCAATCGCTCGGCCCGCAGCCGCATATTGAGCATACCGTAATGCCCCGGATGCTCGGTCGCCGGATCGAAACCTACGCCATCGTCTGCTACCGATAAATGCAGTTCGTGGTCAGCGTGCGTGTTGATGCACACGGTAATCTGGCTGGCACGGGCATGTTTGACGGCGTTTTGAACGGCTTCCTGGGCAATACGGAACAGACCGAGTGCCTGCTCGGAGCTGAGCCAAACCACCGGGGCCGGGCGATTTGACGGCGAGCCGGGTAGATTGGCCTGCAGCCGGAAACAGCTGGTGGGTATCAGCGTTTGCTGGCGGTGAAGGTACTGCTGGAGTTGCAGTCGGTATTCATCGAGGGTTATCTGTTCGCGGTTGATGGCCCAGATCGTCTCGCGCAGGCTGCCGATGGCCTCGCGGGCGTAGGTGCCGATGTCTTCTAAGCGCGTTGCCGATCCGTTGAAGGGTTGGGTCATGCGGACGTGGTCGAGGCTGCTGGCAATGATCGAGAGCTGAGCACCGACGTTATCGTGAAGGTCGCGGGAGATGCGTTCTTTCTCCTGCTGCAGCCGCAGTTGGCTCTGCACCGCCCGCAGGGCTTCCTGCTGCACTTTCAGTTGGCTTTCCAGGAGTTGCTGCCCCTGCTGGACGATTTCGGCAGTCAGTGAGGTTTCAATAATTTGTTTCTGGCGGTACAGTTCGGCGTTGGTGCGCTGCTTGGCCCGGTTGTTTCGGATCAGCACAATCGCCAGCGTCAGCAGCAGTAGCCCGACAGCCGCCGACGCATAGAGCAATCCCCGCTCGTAGCGGGCGCGTTCCTGTTCGATCTTCTGGTTTTTGGTCAGCAGCGCAATCTGCAACTGTTGCTTGTCCAGGGCGTAGGTATACTGCATGGCCGTAGTCTGGCGGATGGTCTCTTCACCCGTCAGACTATCTTTCAGGGTCATATACTGGGTCTGCTGCCGGTAGGCCCGCGCGAAATCGCCCCGCCGGGCATAGGCCTGGGCCAGCACCTGTGCCGCATCCCGCCGGTAAATGGGTTGCTTTCCCCGTTGTGCACCTACCTGACTCCGCAGCCCATAAACGATGGCACTGTCGAGTTGGCCCGTGTGGAGGTAAGCCCGTGCCATCACCGACTGAATCCAGGGCAGGTACCCATCGGCATGGATGGATCGGAAGTAGGCCAGTACTTTCCCACCGTAGCGAAGCGACTCGGTGTAGTGACCTTCATGCTCACTCACATCGGCAATATTGCCCTCCGTGATGGCCTCATTAAAGGGATCCTTCTGCTGCTGGTCGGCGATCAACGATTGCTGGTAATAATGCCGGGCCACTTGCCATTTCCCCTGCATCCGGCTTATCTCACCCAGCGTACCCATACCCTGACTGATACGCGACGGATTGTTTTCGGATTGGGAAAGTTGCAGACCAGTCCGGGCATAAGACCAGGCCTTATTATAATCACCCAGCAGCGCGTACGTCTGCGAAATCATGTAGTTGATCGCTGCCTTCTTAGCCTGATCGTGTAGCCGGTCGGCCAGACTCAACGCCTGCAGGCCGTACGCGAGTGCCAGTGGATAGTTGCCTACCCCTATGTTAATGGCCGACAGTTGCGTAAAACACGTAATCTGCTCCCGCTGGTTGCCCAACCGGACATACAACCGCCGGGCATTTTGTGTAAAGGCTATGGCGCGGCTTAAATCATTGTGGGTAACGGAGCAAAGCCCCAACGTCAGATAAGCCCGCGCCTGACCGGCCACATAGTCTATCCGTTGGGCCAGCGCGAGGGCTTCCTGAGCCAACCGCTGTGCCAGGGCCGGGTTACTGTTCTGAACGGCTTTGCTCAGGGTATTGAGCCGATTGACCCGGCCCGTGTCGGTCTGGGGATGAGCCGTCAGCCGGGCTTTAAGGCTGTCGATGAGTGGCGATTGGGCCGGGGCGGTGGTTGCCGGTAGCAGCAAAAGAGCCATACAAAGCGCAGATAGGCTAAACAGCTTTTTGATCAGTTGGCGCATGGGGTCAGGGGGTAGGTAGCATCTTTCAGGCGTTCAGAAGTCGTTGAGGGCTGAAAATACACAATTCGGTAAAACTCTGCGCGTAGCCCCGCATATGTCGATAGCACCCGCCAGGGAGAATGAGCCAGCGGGGCGTGACAGTTACGCCTACACCCGACAGGAGAGCAATAGGCAGCAGACTATCAGACAGTTCAATAGCCCACGGGTCATACAGTGACTGATTTTAGGCCGATAGAGACCAAGCCTGCTGAGAAAACATTTACGACCACCCAAAGTAAGTAAAATTCCGTACTCCTGCGCCTGATCATAAAAAATTGATTGGCTAAGTGGCAGAAAAATACGCAATTCTACTGATGTCCGACCCCTGTCCGGTACGCCACCTTTGTATCGCTCTAACAACCAGACAAA
>JBBRUB010000695.1:0-2751 GCA_038248175.1 Cytophagales bacterium
CTCCAACGGGAGTTCCTAACACGCTCAGCATGACCAGGCGGGCATCGCCGGGCGAGGTGAATTGATAGTCGATTTCTGTCGATTCATCAGCCGGGTTAGGGTAGGCATTCGAGACGGTAATCTTATCGTTCGAGAACAGAAAGTTGTCCGCCTTACTTTCAGAAACGGGGGTGGGGCGGCCATCGGCAGAAAGTACCGGACCACTCTCAACCGAAGCCGGACGGGCTAACGATACTTTGTCCGCTTGTTTCCCCAGCAACAACGACCGATAGTGGGCGTTGATGGGGGTATTTTTCTGATAATTTACCGACCGGTCGAGACTATTCTCTGCCGGATTGGCTACGGGCAAAAATCGGCGCGACAGCACAGATTTGGCAACCGGTTTCGACTCTGTCGGTGTGCGGCCGATTTCAAGCCGACTGCCTTTGCGGGCATCCGAATCCCTCGGAGCGACCTGCGCCCAGAGAGGGATTGTTGCCATCAGCAAGCCCGACAATACACCAATACGTATAGTTTGTTTCATCGAAATCCAATTCAGTTACCGCAGTGCTACCTACAAACGTAGGGCCAGAAAAATTCATTAGCAACGGACGCCCACTTAAAAAATTGTTAAAATTTCATTTTATACCTCTTTGAACGCCTTTTTTAGGCAAAGGTTTAATTGATGAACTGGTTTTCAGCGGTTTTTTGGCCGCCGGACTTTCAGCCACTACTGCTTCCTGCCACAAAACCTGTGCCTTAGTTGGTTTTTCGGCTTCGCGCCACCGAAATCCGGCCAGTTCTTTATCGTCGTCGGTAATCTCTTTTGGCGGAATGAGTTTGGCATCGGGCTGACCATAAAAGCGAATCTGCCCCAGCTTATTATCGGCAAACTCGATATTCATGCGGCTACACTCCACATGGTTCAGGCCAATCATCTGATTCTTTTCATCGACGGCATAATAAAGCGTTTGTCCGTTGCCCTCTACAATTACCCGATCGAGCGATGTTTGCTCCCGCATCAGCACAGTGGCCGATGTGGTTGGCGTAGTTTTTGCCAGTACGCGCTGGCCCGGTGGTTTCGCTGCAGTAGCCGGTTCGTCCGTTCGATTGACTACAGTTTTGGCGAATTTGCTGGCCGGTGCCGGTTGTCGTCGTGTTGATTGTGCGCTATCTGTTACGACCGGCATGAGTCGGGTCTTGAAGTATGCCGTAATGACCCGTCCTTTTATCTGGTTGAAATTTTTGAGCGTGTCCACCGAGACTACGAATGACTTTGTTTTCATGAACAGTGTATTGATGCGGTTATTCTTCATCAACGCCCGAATGGTGTCAGCCTCCATCTGGTATTTATTCTGACTCCAGACAATGGGTTTCTTGTAGAAATAGATGGTCGAGTCGGCAGAGTCATAAATGAGCGAATCGCACTTGCTCTGCATGTCTGATTTGAAGATCATCGCGTTTTTCTGCGCTACCAGCCTGCGCGTGTTGTTCAACGTGTCGTCGTACGAAAACAGCGTATCGGCCCGCAGGTAGAGCGTATCGTTGGTGGCTTCGCTGGCCAGACTCCGCGCTACGGCCCGGCCCGTTACGCGCGATACCCCCGCCCTGCCGTTGTACCGAACGTGATCGCCGGTGATGATGGCTTTTTTGTCTTTGGCCACCATGATCACGTTACCGTTGGCAATGCCCAGTTTGGCCACGTTATCATAATAGAGCGAATCGCCGGTAAGTTGATACCTTGGCGTATTGACGGTGGCCCGTTGCTGAAAATTCGAGACGCCAGTGCTGGTATTGTACTGCCCCGCCACGGCGGTCAGCACGCCGTCTTTGTTGATAATGCGGGTGGGACCCTGAAACGTAGCAATGCGGGTTCGCGAATTATACAAGAGCAAATCGGCGGTGAGCGTACCTTTGGTGTTTACCAGTTTTACGTCGCGCTGGAAGGTAAACTGCTTGGTTCGGGTGTCGTAATACCCTTCCTGACTGGTCAGCACCGTTTCTTTATCAACGATGCGGCCCGGCGTGGGGTAGTGCGCAATACCCGACACCATGTCATAGTCGAGTACGGCGGTGGTGAGAGTCATTTTGCGGTCGCGCATGACCACGCGGCCCCGCAGGTTGGCCTGACGGGTATTGCCGTAGTAAAACATGGTATCGCTCCGCACGTTGATGGTGTCGCCCTGAATGAGCCGGACGTTGCCGTAGGCTTCGATGAGGTTGGTCGTTACGTTCTGGATGGCGAGGTCGCAGTAGAGCAACACGCCTTTTTGCCGGAACTTCACGTTGTTGTATATCTTGCGCACCACCTGCCCCGGCACGTTGACACCCACCAGACTGTCGGCACCGGGCAGTAGCTCAACTTTTTCGGCGGCACCACCCACCTGCGCCCGTGCATAGGGAGCGGCAAGGGCGAGTAGGGCGATCAGGAAAAGAAATAAATATCGGGTACGCATCAAAATCATAACGTCAAAATTACGGCAGCGCGCCCGCTACGGATGTTGGAACAGCGTTTTTTAGCATTTATTAACGACAACCGGCTGCTGGACCCCGCCCGGCCAACGCTCCTGGCCGTCAGTGGCGGGCTGGACTCGGTCGTGATGGCCGGGTTGTTCAGCCACACCGGTCTGCCGTTTGCCATAGCCCACGTGAACTTTGGGTTACGCGGAGCGGAATCCGAAGCCGATGCTGTCTTTGTTCAAAACAGGGCAGACCAATACGAGGTTCCGTTTCATCTGACGCGGGTGGATACCGCTGCCGTAGCGGCTGAAC
>JBBRUB010000696.1:0-2745 GCA_038248175.1 Cytophagales bacterium
GGGCTATCAGAAGAAGAGCAGCCGGGCCGGGTTTTACGATTACAAACTCGCGCTCAAAGAAGCCCTCACCGAATCGTATAAACCAGTGGTAAAGGCTCACTTTGCCCATGAATATGTGCTACAGGGGGAGTCGGTTATGTTTTCCTGGGAAGCGACAGATGCCACCCATTTAAAAATGGATGGGCGGGACGTAGCCGTGGCCGGGCAGGAAGAGTTACGGTTTCAGCAGACGCGCCCTATTTGGCTGAAAGCCCGTAATGAGTTTTCTTCTGCTGAAATTTGTGTTGAGGTCGAGGTTGTTCCATTACCCAATATCAATTCTTTCTCTGCCGATGCGCTGATGGTGAAAGAGGGGCAGCTTGTTACGCTACGTTGGCAAACGCAACACGCGAAACGGGTACGGCTATACGTGAACGACCAGGAAATTAAGGCAACCCGGATTGCCGAATACAAAATTGACTTGCACCGGTCAACCAAATTTCGGTTGGTGGCCCATTCTGCTCGTGACCTTACTTCGACAGAAGAAACGATTGACGTACGGGTTATTCCTCCCGTGTTTATCGACCGGTTTACGGTTAGCCCACTCTATGTTATCCAAACAAAAGAAGTAAAGATTGACTGGCTGGTTCGTAACGCAACCAGCATCCGTTTACAACCCGACGGTAACGAGGTGAATGCTTCGGGTCATCTTAAAGATCGCCCCAACGAAAACCCCAAGACGTACCGACTCGTTGCCCGGAACGAACTGTACGTAGAGCAACGGGAGGTGATAGTCAACGTATTTCTGGTGCAGATACCCGCTATAAAATTGCCCGTGCCACCTCCGTTGCCTGTATTTAATAATCTGGCTGCCATGCCTCGCTCCGGGCAAATCCGGCGCACTACGCAGCAAATTCAGCAGCAGGTAGCGGCTGAACTGGACGAATTAATCACACTCGCTACCCAACCCAAACCCCAAAAGCCGGGTCGCTGGTACAAACTATTTATCGACCGTATTCGCTTATGACCCGGAAAATTTACTGGCTGTTTCCCCCGCTGTTAATTTACAATCCCGCCTGGACGAGCCGCCTGCCCACTGGTCGCCAGCAGGTCTGGAGTTTGTACGGCTTGGTGATTTTGCTTGCGCTGATGGGCGGACTGGCCGGGGCCGCGTTTGCCGGGTACCTGCCGCTACGCTGGCTTTTTATGCCAATTCTACTCGTTCTGACCGCTTCCGGTATTTACCGGCTTTACAATCTTGTTCTGTCTGATTTCCGGCAGGCACTCATCCACACGAACTGGCCGTACGGCCTTGTTTTGATTGGCCTGATTGTCTGTCTGAGTCTGCTCTTGGCTCACCTGTTCGCGCTGGTCATCTTCAGGGACGTAATCCGGCTGGCCGAACTTCGCGCCGAATCGGCTTCTTTCCTGACCTGGCAATTCATCATTGATAGCCGCTTGCTGATCGCCAACCTAACTGAGCCGACCATTCGGCTCCTCTGGATTTGGCTTCAGGTCGTAACGATGCTCTTGTTCACGATGCCGTTTCTCCAATTATTTTTCACACGCAACAACCTTCATACACATCTCTACCATGTCAGCCAAAACCTCATCACCCGCGCCCAGACTCCCACAACCAGATCCTGAACCCTATTACTCAGGTCTGCAATACGTTATGTGGCTGATTGCCGGTTCAGAAATCAGCATCCTCAAAAAATGCCCCGCCGACTTTAACGGCCATGCCACCATCGGCTTCACGCTGCTGATGACCTGCCTGTTTGCCGCCGTAGCGGGTGGCTATGCCGGTTATTTCTTCTCCAGTAGCATCACCGCGTCTGTGGTCGTAGCCCTGATCTGGGGTCTGCTCGTGTACAGCATCGACCGGAGCATGGTGGTCTCGCTCAAAAAAGATCCGGAGAACAGCAAATGGACAAACTACGTACCGCAACTAATCGTACGGGCCGCACTGGGCTTCCTCATCGCGTTCTTTATTTCTATCCCGATCGAATTGCTGATTTTTAGTGAGAGTATCGACGTACAAGTAGGGGTAGATAAGGCAAACGAGAAAATAGATTATAACGCCACACTTAGGAAGGCCAATCGGATTACGGGACTTAAAGAAGATTTAGCTGGTAAGAAAGAAGAGCAGGCAAATGCGAAAGAACAAGCTGATGGATTACCTGATACACCGCTATATCTAAAGAGAAAAGAAGAGCAGAAACAGTGCAATAATGAATTATCAAAACTTGATGGCGAGATAGCTAAACTAAAACGCCAAAGGGATGAGGCATCATCACGAGTACCACTAATTGTTGTTGGGCAGAAGTCAGATGACACAAACATCTACGCAAAGAATAAGCGTTCGTTCCAATGGGGTAAATACACTCAGTTGTTAGGAGAAGTAAACCGAAAATCTGTACAGCGAAGTAAGAAGGGTGCTGAGTGCGCGGCCATTGGCTCTATTGTTAATGAACTCGAAAAGCAATGGACGGCGGAAAAAACCCAATTGGCTGATAGTTTGGGTAGGGTGGTAGGCAAGGTTAATTTGGGCCTAAATAAAGCTACTAATGAGGTTGCTACAAAAGATTCGTTACAGACTGAATTAGTCGAAAATCAAAACGGCTTCGTCCGGCGGTTTGTAGCGTTGGGAAATGCTGCGGATAAAGACTGGGATTTAAATACGCTACTCTGGCTGGTACGTGCCATTTTTATCCTGATTGAAATTCTACCAACCGTGGTTAAAATCTATACGCCCGTTGGCCAGTA
>JBBRUB010000697.1:0-2738 GCA_038248175.1 Cytophagales bacterium
GAAACTACCAAAGAGAAAGGACGCAGGGCCTGGAATAAGGAGTTGGGCCGGATTGTGGTGGAAGGTGGTACGCCGGGGCAGATGACCACATTTTACTCGTGCCTGTACCGGTCACTGCTGTTTCCGCGCAAGTTTTTCGAGTTTGACGCGGGCGGTAACGTCGTGCATTACAGCCCGTACAACGGCGAGGTACTGCCCGGCTATATGTTTACCGACACGGGTTTCTGGGACACCTTCCGGGCTATGTTCCCATTCCTGAACCTGATGTACCCGGCACTGAACGCGCAGATGCAGGAGGGACTGGCCAACGCCTACAAAGAGGGAGGTTGGCTGCCGGAGTGGGCCAGCCCGGGGTTACGTAACGTGATGGTGGGTTCCAATTCGGCCTCGGTCATTGCCGATGCCTACCTAAAAGGCGGGCGTGGCTACGACATTAATACGCTGTACGAAGCGGTGCTGAAAAACTCAGAAAACGAAGGGCCGATGGATGCCGTTGGCCGGCGGGGCGCGGATTATTACAACCGGCTGGGCTACGTACCCTACGACGTGAAAATCAACGAAAATGCGGCCCGCACCCTCGAATATGCCTACGACGATTTTGCCATTTATCAGCTTGCCAAAGCCCTGAAACGCCCGCAGGCCGAGATTGACCGCTTTGCCAAACGCAGCCAGAACTACCGCAACCTGTTCGACAAAGAGACCGGGCTGATGCGTGGCAAAAATCAGGATGGAACGTTCCAGAAGCCGTTTAACCCATTCAAGTGGGGCGATGCCTTTACGGAGGGCAATAGCTGGCACTACACCTGGTCGGTGTTTCACGATGTAGCGGGGCTGGTCGAGTTGATGGGTGGGCAGCAGAAGTTCGTTGCCAAACTGGACTCGGTCTTTACCATCCCGCCCGTATTTGACGCGAGCTACTACGGTAGCGTTATCCACGAAATCCGGGAGATGCAGATTGCCGACATGGGTCAGTACGCCCACGGGAATCAGCCTATCCAGCACATGATCTATCTCTACAACTACGCCGGTGAGCCGTGGAAAGCGCAGTACTGGCTGCGCGAGGTGATGGACCGGATGTACCTGCCCACGTCCGACGGTTACTGTGGCGACGAAGACAACGGCCAAACCTCGGCCTGGTACGTGTTTTCTGCCCTTGGTTTCTACCCCGTCTGCCCCGCCACCGACCAGTACGTGCTGGGCGCCCCGCTGTTCAAAAAAGCAACGGTCACGCTGGAAAACGGCAGGAAAATTGTTATCAATGCCCCCGCTAACAGTCCCCGAAACCGCTACCTGAACGGTATGCGCCTGAACGGAAAAGCTTATGGTAAAAACTGGCTTAGCCACCGCGAACTTCAGCAGGGCGCGATTATCGACGCGGACATGGTAGCTACACCTAACAAACAGCGCGGTACCCAGCCCGCCGACGCCCCGTACTCGTTCTCGACGGATAAGTAGGTGCTTTTGTCATGCTGAGGAAGGAAGCATCTCTACGTAGAGAGCGTTTCTGCTACAGTGAGATGCTTCCTTCCTCAGCATGACAGAAAAGTAACTTTCTGGCCTGTTTTCATCGCCAACCTGCCCGACAGCACCAATCTGGACTGCGTGCCGGTGGGTAAGGCTATCCCAATGCTGATTATCAACGGCACTGCCGATAACGTAAACCCTTACGACGGGGGCATGGTTAACCTTGGGCCCGGCAAAAGTATGGGAGCCGTTCGCTCTACCGACCGCACCTTCGCGTATTGGGCTAATCTGGCGGGTTACACCGGCCTGACCACGGAAGAAAAAATTCCCGACATCACCCTGACCGACAATCAGACCATTGAACGCTATACGTACCGCGCCACGGGCAAACCCGACATTGAGCTGCTGAAAGTCAACGGCGGCAAGCACGAATACCCGCGCGACCTTGACCCGCATCTGGAAGCACTGTCGTTTTTTGAGCGGCAGATGTAGTTAATTTGCGGTATGTTGCTTTTAACCACACCATTCATATGGAAAAACATCTTCGTATTGTCTGGGCTTGTCTGCTGCTGAAGATATTCTGCGCCGGGCAGACCGGATATGGGCAGGTACCTATTCCACCTCCAGTCTTTCCGTTCTGTGCCACCCCAGACCTTCCCCCTGCTCAGGCTCTCGATCTGATCCGGCAGGGACAACAGGCGTATCAGCAGAAAATTGCGTCAACAGGGGCTTTTCAAAACGTTACCTACGTACCTATGCGGCCCCATATTCTGCGCCGGAGTAACGGCAGCGGGGGCATGTCGCTCAATTTGATGAATCAGGTCATTGCCCAGACTAACCGCTATTTTCTGCTCAACGGCGCGGGTATTCAGTTCTTTTTTGCCGGTACCAGTCCCGATTACATTGACAATGATCAGCAGTATAACAGCTTTGATAATGAGAATGCCGTAGCCAACGGGCGCGACGCTACCAATGCCATGAACCAGTATTACGTAAACTCGTTTGCGTCGGGGGTGGGTGGCTATGCGTACTACCCCTTCAATTCGCTGCAGTCAACCCGCTCCTTTATTCTGAGTGAGTATGACGCCGAAGATATGGGCAACCGGCTTATTCCGCACGAACTGGGTCATAATTTCAACCTCGTTCACACCTTCGGACACCGGTTTGACACCGGTACAGTGGGGTCGGGTACCACGCTCGAACTTGTGACGCGGGGCGGTGGAGCCAACTGCCTCTACGAAGGCGATTTCATCTGCGACACCCCCGCCGACCCC
>JBBRUB010000698.1:0-2737 GCA_038248175.1 Cytophagales bacterium
CGATTGATTTCCGTGCGGCTCATAGCGTTATCCCCTCCCGACGAACGTTACAAAAGAACAGGTAATCCGATTCCAGATAACGACTTTCCGGCACGGCTATAGCGGATAGTTCGATGTCGTATTTAGTACTCAGTTTGGACTTAACAGGATGTACCCGCTCTATTTCAGCCATTCGTTTCGGCTCCTCCCCACGCAGCACAATCAGGAAATCAACGTCTGAGTCTTCGTGAAAATCGCCACGGGCATAAGAACCGTACAGAATTACCCTTAACAGGCGGTCGCCGTAAAGTGTCTGCATCGCCTGTTTGAACTCGGCGGTCAGGGCGGTCAGGTCAACGGTTGTTTCGATCATTTCGCTACTGTGGGCGTTCCCACGTTTTTTCGTCTATCAGTCCTGAGTGTATCGCTTCGTGTCCGTTCAGCCACCGCGCCCGCTGTTCGGCTCCGGCAGCATTGTCCAGTTCCAGCAGCCGGTAGCCAGCGGGTTTTTCGGTACCATCGTCGTCCAGCGATGCGGGTTCATAAATCAGGTGCAGACCCACCCAATTCAGATACTCATTGACCAGATTGTTGAGCGGCTGATTGCCAAAGATACACAAGTCGTAGTACCAGTCCAGCGACTCGCCCGCTACGGTTTCGGTAACGGTGCGGTAATCGGTCAGGGCATAGCCCACAAAGGGACGACCGTAGTCTGTCCACATCCGGCGCATCACGTCATCGAGCGAACGGGCGTGATTGCTTAGTTTTCTGATGTGCAAATCAAGAATCAGCGCGGCAATGGCTCCTTTCTGATACACCGATACTTTGCGGTCCGGCACGCCTTTCTCGTACCCATCGAGCCATAAATCGAACGACGATTCGACCAGCGACTGCGCGGCCCGCCCGTTTTGCTCGAAGTGCCGTTTCAGAATAACCTGCAACTCCTTCAGGTAGGCCATATCATCGAACACGCCCGACTGCCGGAGCATCAGATCCCCATAATAGGTCGTGACGCCCTCAGCCACGAAACAGGTTTCAAAGTACGTTTCGCGCGTGAAATCGTAGGGCAGCAGTTCGGTGGGGCGGATGCGGATGATGTTCCAGGCATGAAACAGCTCGTGCGAAGCCACCCCCAGCAAGTCTGCGTACAAAGCCGCGAATTCCTCGGTATTTGGCCCCAGCACGAGCATGGTCGAGTTACGGTGTTCAACGCCGTGATAGCAGGCCACGGGCAGCACGATGGTCATGAAGTGGTAGTCGCGTTCGGGAAACTCACCAAAAAGCGCGAGTTGCCGCGCCGTAAACCGCTCGAAGTCTAACACCACCCGCACCGGGTCAAACACCAGCTCGCCATCGGGTCGTCGGCCACCCTGCACCCAGACATGAAACGAAATACCCCGCAGGGTGTAGCTGATGTGTTGCATCGTTGGCGCGGCCATAACCGGGCAATCGACTAATTCGTAGAAATCAGCCGCTGTCCACTGCCGGGCGTTGGTTTGCGTCAGGCCGGTGGCAACGGTCCAGTTATCAGGAACGTCCAGCGTCAGCGTACACGGTTCGTCGATACGCCCGGCGGCATAGAGGCACAGGTTTACGGGGTTGACGTACAGCAGGGTATCGTTCACGAAACTGCTGCCCGCGTTGAGCCGGGCCTCAATGGGCAACAGGCCGTAGTAATTGTAGCGGGCTGTCAGTTCGGTCGCGCCGTTGGTCTGTACCCGCCAGCGGTCTTTGCTAATCTTCCTGAACGGCAAGGCGTTACCCTGCTCACTGACAACGGCAAACCGCTGAATGTTTTTGGCGAAGTGTTGCAGCTCATAGCGACCCGGCCGCCAGGCGGACAGTTGCAGGTCCACATCGGCAGTGGAAATATCAGTCAGCCTCGCTTCGATGGCGATATAATACGGCTGTATATCGGGAGAGAGAGCGTAGTGCATATATTTTTTTTCGCCACAGAGATGCACAAAGACGCACGGAGTTACACAGAGTTTTTTTCTCCCTTTTCCTCTGTGTAACTCCGTGCGTCTTTGTGCATCTCTGTGGCCCAACCCTTTTTTAACCACTCAAAACCCTAATTCGTTTTTCGAAAGTCACTTGGTAAACTACACTCATTTTTCTACCTTTGCGGACTCATTTTGAAACTCAGGAGTTTAACGGTTATATAGGTCATGAAAAGAACATACCAACCCTCAAACCGCAAGCGGAAAAACAAGCACGGCTTCCGCGAGCGTATGTCAACCGCCAATGGCCGTCAGGTGCTGAACCGTCGTCGGGCCAAAGGCCGCTGGAAACTGACCGTCTCGGACGAAAAGAAAGGCGAACGCTTTAAAGTCTAATCGCGCTGATATGCCGCTGACTTTCAATAAATCAGAACGGCTTTGCAGTAAGAAAATCTTAGGCGAGTTGTTTAAAAAAGGTAGTGCGTCGGTTCAGACGTTCTACCTTTTTCCGTTTCGGGTGCTGTATATGGATTCAGTTGCGGATGCCCCCCAACCGACAGAAACGCCCGAAGCAGCCAATACCCCCCCTCCGCTCCTGCCCGCCATTGTTATAACTGTACCGAAGCGGATGTTCAAACGCGCCGTTGACCGCAACCTGATTCGCCGGCGCGTTCGCGAAGCGTACCGGCTCAACAAATCGTTGCTGACCAGCACAGCAACACCCCCCAGACCGTCCAGCCAGGGACCGTCCAGTCCAGCCAACATTGCGTTTCTTTATACCGCTAAGCAGATAATTTCGTTTGAAGAGATAGAAAAAG
>JBBRUB010000699.1:0-2727 GCA_038248175.1 Cytophagales bacterium
CGGTAGCCGAATGGCTAACAATGTAGCTGGTCTTTTTAGCCTTACGGCTACCGGACGTGGTTCGCTCCGGCGCACCGGTCCGGGCTACAGCGGTTCTCTTTGCTTCAACTACGTCGGTAGCCACATCAATCGGTGCACCGATGCGATCCAACCTACCTAAATCAGACCCCGCGCTTTCAGTTGCAGGTATTTGTTAACGGTGTTGGCGGTCAGGTTTTGGGGGGCGGTCAGGATTGTCTGGATGCCATACTGTCCCAACTCCTTTACAATCTGCTTTTTCTCGAAGGCGAATTTCTCGCCAATAGTCTTCAGGTAGATTGCTTCAGTATCGGGGGCGGGGGCGTCTAAGAGTTCGCGGAGTTCGGTGTTCTCGAAAAAAATAACCAGCAACAGATGGTCTTTGGCCAGTCGGCGCAGGTAAGGCAGTTGCCGGTGCATACCGCTCACGGTCTCGAAGTTGGTAAACAATATCAGCAGACTACGTTGCCGGATGTTGGCCCGCACACTGGCGTAAACGGTCTCGTAATCCGTTTCGGCGAAACGCGTTTTCTGGCGGTAGAGCGTTTCCAGAATCCGCATCATCTGCCCCGACCGGCGGTCGGCGAGCAGGAGCTGGCCAATGTGGTCGGAGAAGGTAAGCAGCCCGGCGCGGTCCTGTTTCAGCAGGGCAATGTTGCTCACTACCAGACTGGCATTTATGGCGTAGTCGAGCAGCGTCAGCCCGGCAAACGGCGAGCGCATCACGCGCCCCTTGTCAATCAGGCAATAGACCGGCTGTGCCCGTTCGTCCTGGTAGGCGTTAATCATGAGCGAGGCACCCTGCGCATCGCTGCGCCGGGCGGTAGCTTTCCAGTTCAGCGTCCTCACGTCGTCGCCGGTAGTGTAGGGGCGTACCTGCTCAAACTCCATGCTGTGGCCCAACCGCCGAATGCGCTTTACCCCCACTTCGGTAAGCCGGTTGGTAGCGGCCAGCAGCTCATACTGGCGCATCTGTAAAAATGATGGATACACGGCCACCAGCTTACCCTGCTCAAACTGATACCGCCGTTTCAGCAGCCCCAACGGCGACAGGACATAGACGTTCACGGCTCCGAAATTATATTCGCCCCGGCGCGTGGGCCGCAGTTCGTAGCGGATGGACTGAGTTTCGCGGGGCTTGAGCCGGGCGCGGAACAACACGTCGCGCCGTTGAAACTGGAATGGTATTTCGTCAATCACCTCTACGTTGACAGCAAACGTGCAGCGATTTTCGAGAAAGATGGTAATCGGATTTTCGTCGCCATTGCTAAGCCGGTCGGGTACGTCGCGCCGGGCAAAAAACGCGGGATTAGCCGTGCGGTTTCGGGAGGAAAACAGCAGCCACGTATCCAGCAAAATCAGGAAGACGAATACAACAAACCCTACCTGCACCAGCGGCAACAGGAACGGAAACGCGTAAGCCGCCACGAACAGCAACACAAAGCCAATCAGCACAAACCACAGCCGCAGCGCGACGAAAACAGGACGGAGAAATTTCATTTCGATCTTTTGTCATGCTGACGAAGGAAGCATCTCTATCAGCGAAAATTTTTCTCCAGCTACCGAAGATGCTTCCTTCGTCAGCATGACAAAAACCAATTAGGATTATTTCTTCAACACAGCCAACGCTTCATCAATCTGGGCTTCGTAGAGCGGATTGAACTCGTCTTCCTGCGTGCCTTCGTAGTGATTGGCGCGGTGGGCTTTGAAGAAAAACGACGCATCCTGAAACGCCGTGCGGGCTTCGGCCACCCGGCCCAGCTGCTGCAACGCCAACCCCCGGTAGTACTGCACCAGTGCCGACTGCCCATAATTTTTGTTGGCCTTATCAAGATCAATCAGGGCTTTTTCGGGCTGATTCATGGCGACGTAACTCACGGCCCGGCCGATAAAATGGCGGTAACTAACCCACTCGGTGCCGTGTTTGTCGGCCAGCGGGTCAATGGCTTTGCTGAACTGCTCGATGGCTTTCTGATGGTCGCCCACGTACCGGAACGTCAGGCCGCGCAGGTAGCTGACCGGGTTGTGGTTAACTACGTCGTCGAACGTGGGCGTCAGCGCGTCGAACGCATCGAGGTGGTGCAGAGCGCGGGAGGGGTCTTTCAGAAATTCCAGATAGAACTCCCCGGCAGCACCGTGTTCTTTTGGAAACAGCGCGGTTGTTTTCTCGAACCAGGCAGCCGCCTGTTCGTATTCCTGCTGCCAGACGTAATTCATCGCCCGAAAGCGGTAATTTTCGGCAGTAACGGCCATTGTATCCCAGCGGGCCAGTTCGCGTTTTGTGTTGTAGGCAAACCCAAAGCGGGTAGCCCGGTTCTGCGCCATTAGCCAGCCCGACGACTCCAGATAATACCGTTCGCCATTCTGAGCAAACGTGGTCAGGGGCAATAGTAGGATAAACAGCAGTTTATTCATGGTAATAGGTCAGTTACACGCCCGTCGATGAGCCGAAATGTGAGCGTAACGAATGCATCGTTTGGGCGGTCGCCGGAGCGGTTCGGCTCGCGCAGGGTAGCGTCGGTCGCTACGTAGTTACGGCAAAAGGTCAGAAGCGGGTCTGTAATGCGGGTATCGAACGTTTTGGGGCAATAGTCGGTATCCAGGCACGCAAGTTCGTAGTGTCCACTTTCGCCCTGACAGTTCACCACAAAAGCTATCCTGACCAGCCCCGACTGCCCCGGCAATGCGGATTGCTGCTGCTTGGTCAGA
>JBBRUB010000700.1:0-2725 GCA_038248175.1 Cytophagales bacterium
ACCAGTTCCCATTCGCCTTTACACACCGTTCCGTTACTTCGCGTTTTCGATGGCGGCAGCGGCTTCGGCGGCATCAATGGCACCCCGGTTGGTATCGCCGTACTCTTCGGTTTTGGTCTCGAAGTAAGTCGTCAGGGCCAAGATACCGTCAACGTTTTGCGCCGTGCGGCTGTACATATCGCTCAGGTCGGTTTCCAGTCGCTTGTCATTCAGGCCGTTTATGTTATCTACTTCGAGTTTGCCCATCTTCTCGATCACAGCGTTCAGGCTGTTTTGCAGGTCTTCCAGTTCCCGGACGATCTTATTCATCAGTTCAAATTTCTGTGCCTTATCCATACGTATTGCTATGTTACTTTGCGCTGTTTAAACGCCCTGACTGCCGAATGGTTTGAAAGGAATGCAACGTACTGCCATGCCAACGAAGCCCTCACTCGTTTTTGCCGTCGCTTTCATCCTGATTACCATACTTACCATTTTGGGCGATACGCTGGATATTTTGTGGCTGCATTACGCCTGCAAGCCGCTGATTATGCTGCTCTTGCTGGGCTTTGTCTGGCAGCAGGACTGGGCGGGGGGAGACGCAACTCAAATCCGTTGGTTAGTAGTGGGTATGGTCTTCGCGCTGGCGGGCGATGTTTTCCTGATGATTCGGGAGGTGGATTTGTTTGTGCCGGGGCTGGGCGCGTTTCTACTGATGCAACTGGGCTACAGCCGGGCCTTCTACCTATCTATTCAGCAGCAAAAGCCTACGACTTCAGGACAATTTATCGGGCTGGTGTTGCTGTTGTTTATCCTGTACGATGCCGCTTTTTTATACCTCCTACGTCCCGCTTTTGTCAACAAACCAGTTCTCACCGGCCTCTGGTGGCCCGTAGTTATCTATGCTGCCTGCCTGAGTCTGATGGGTTTGCTGGCTACACTGCGACCTAAACTGCCGGCCTATGGCTGGGTGGTGACTGGTGCGCTGCTGTTCATCCTGTCCGATTCGCTGATTGCCCTCAATAAGTTCTGGCTACCAGTGCCGGGTAGTGCGTTCCTTGTGATGAGTACCTATGCAGTCGCGCAATACCTGATTGTGGCAGGGATGATACGTGAGACAGGTTTACAGTCTGGGGAAACTCACTAAAAAGCTAAACGCCGGACTGTTGAGTCCGGCGTTTGGTGTAGTAACGACTTCAACCCTCGGCGGGTGGATCGAGCGGGGTAACTTTCTTGCCAAGCACTTCGTCAATGCTGGCTTCGGCGTCAGGGAAGTTAGCCTTCAGCATGTCGGCAAGTTGCGCTTTCAGATTGTCGAAGTAGTCCGGTGCGTGGTCAACGGCTTCTTCGGCTTCTGTTTTGAGTTGCATACCCTTCTCTTTCAGGTCGGTCATTAGTTTCTGACCAGCTTCGGTCTGGGCGTATTTGTTGAGGGCCACGCCCGCAGCCGCGCCCAGAATGAACGTTGCTAAGTGTTTTGCATTGACAGCCATAAAATTGGGTGGTTAAAGTTGATGAAGCAACTTACCGAAATTTTTCAGGAAATCAGCGTTTCGCTGATTCGACACCGGCCTACGCAGCCTTTCTGCCACCAAGACCAAAGTTTCTTTTTAGATCGGTAAGTTGCTCGCCGAAGCCACCGTTGAATGTTGCGTTGACGCTTTCAAACGAGCCGATCAACCGTTCGTAAATAGGATTGCCAAAAATATCTTTGAGTTCAATATCCCGCTTTGCCGTGGCATTAGACGCGAAGACATCTTTCATTTTCCGCAATACTTTTATCTGTTCATCAGTGAAATCGTAGGTATGCAGGTAGGCCAGATAGTTCTTTTCGATGCGCTCTTTGTGCGTTGGGATTTTCGTTTTGCCGAGGGCGTGCAACAAAAACTCCCAGGCCGACCCCTCCGGATAGTCGTACATTTTCTGCAAATGACCTTCGTCCAGAAAGATTTGGGGTTTGCTTAACCAATCAACTAACTCGCTGATTTCCTGATCGGTTGGTACGTACTGGTCTTGCTGTGCTTTTTCACGCAGGGTATTGATAATCGGCGCGTCGGCTTCTTTGATGGCCTGCTCAAAAATGCGCCGTGCCTCCTCAATTGGGATGTTGTCGATTATGCTGAGCGAGTTACCATGAATGTCCACGCGCTGAATAAGGTGGGCCGGGTCGGGGTTGTCGATCAGGAAGTATTCGCCGGGCGTGGCACTTGCCGAATTGCCGCCTTTCTTGGCTCCAGCGGGCTTCACGATTTTGGCGTTCTCGCGTAGAGTGCCGCGTCCGTTGTCGTCCATTCGGCGGCACAGGCCCACAAAATCCAGCACCGTAAAACTGAATTTACCCGTTTTGGGGTCTAAGCGCGTACCCCGGCCCAGCATCTGAACGTAGCGGCCAACGGATTTTGTCAGCGCGGCAAACGCCACGAACCGCAGGCAGGGAATATCGACTCCCGTGCTCATAATATCCACCGAAACGGCTACGTAGGGCTTCTGATAGGGTTTCTCAAACCAGGCTTTCAGCGTTTCGTTGAGTTCGTTGTTCTCCGAAATGATGGTTTCGGCGTAGAACGGCTTCTCCGAATAGTCATTCTCAAATACCTTGTTTACCGCTTTGGCCAGTTCGAGACAGTGAGCCTGACTGACCCCGCTGTGGGACTGACCAGAATTCCGAAGCCGTTCGGAGACGCGCCAAGAAAGTTATAGATCTGGCAATCTTCGAGCAGAAGCGAACTTCCTTGTAGGAATCTTA
>JBBRUB010000701.1:0-2715 GCA_038248175.1 Cytophagales bacterium
GGTCAGGACGGGTGGCCCGGCGTCGGTAAGGTATGATTTGACGAAGGTAGAGACGGTGAGCATCACTGAATGAAACGTGAAGAGTGAAACAGGAATGGGGTTACCAGCTTACGCCCAGCCGGATGCCCCCGACGAAGTTCCGGGCCGGAGCCGCATTGTAATGCCGCCCGCCAAAGGCGTTGATGTCGTAGCCCAGCGAATACGTCTGGTTCAGCAGATTATCGCCACTTGCATACACATCGAGCGTCACGATTTTGCCGATGGCGTGCCGATAGCCGAGCGTGGCCTGGAGCAGCCGGGTAGGATCAGCGGTGACGGTGTTGGCGTCGTTTAGATAAAACGGATTTAGAAACTGATACGTCACGTAGCCGTACAGTCCGGCGTTGGTGCGCAGGTCCAGCCCCGTTACGTTCGTTATCGGCGCGACACCCGGAATCCGGTTGTTGGACAGGTCGGTGCTGCCCTGCTGATAATCGCGGTACCGGAAATCCGTCAGCGTCAGATTATTCCACACCCGAACGTCGAATGCTTTACCGCGTATATCGTAGCTGATTTGCGTTTCCAGTCCGCGTTGGTCGGTGCGGCCCGCGTTCACGAAAAACTCGGCCCCGGCAGCGTTGGACCGGCGCACAATCGTCTCGCGCAGCCCGAACTGATACGCCGACACCGATACCTGCAACCGGTTTTGCCACGCCAACCCGCGCAAACCCACCTCGTAACTCGTGCCTCGTTCGGGGTTGAGCGTGGTGTTGAAGCCCCCCGCCGACGGCCTGACCTCATCGCGCGACGGTGCCGAATAACCCGTGCTGATACTCGCAAAAACTGATGCATTGTCGCCGAACGTGCGCAGTAACGCCACGCGGGGCAACCAGACCGGTGTAAATAGGCGGGTTAGTAGTTTGGCGGGAATTGCCCCGGCGGCCCGTGTGGGAAAGCGCGTAAACCCGTAGCGCACGTCGTTGCGGCTAAGGCCCGCCGTGAGCCGGAAGCGGGCGGGTAGTTCGGTTTCGGCCTGCGCGAAGAGGGTGGTTTGGCGGGCGGTCAGTTCTTCGTCGGTCTGAATGGTATCGGCCACGCCCGCGCGGTTGCCAAAGTTCCGAATTACGCTGAACGTGCGGAGCAGTTCGGCCCCTACGGTAAACGTCGTCGGTAGCGGGCCGTTGGGCAGCCGGATTTGCGTTACAGTACGTCCGCCCAGCCCCTGATCGGCGGTGCGCTGGTAGTTGGTGATGAACGGATTGGCAAAGTCGGTGGTGGTGCCGTATATGGCCGTGGTATTCTGGATGCGGTCATTCCAGCGGTATTCGTGCGAGAAACCCAGATACCCGTATTTCTGATAGATACCCGCCTGTTGCTGGGCACTGCCGGGCAGGGTTCGCGTGGCTGGTCGGGATGCCTGCGGGTTGGCCCGGAACTGCGCATCGGTTAGGCCGCCCGGCGTCTGATAATGCAGATCGGAGTACAGTCCCAGCACCGACAGCGTTTGTTTTTCGCTCACCGCAACCGAGCCGCTCAGCGTCAGGTTGTCGCGCACCAGTCCGCTGTGGTCGCGGTAGCCGTTGTTTCGCAGGTGGTTGTAGCTGAGCGAGAGGGCCGTTTTTCCATCGCCCGTTTGCGCCGTTACACCGTTGCCGAACAGCCCGTAGCTGCCGCCGAGAGCTGAGAGTTCAACATGGCTTTTTTTGTCGGGTACGGATAAGCCGCTGAACAGCAGCGTACCACCCGTGCCGGCCCCGTACAAACTGCCCGATGGTCCTTTGATAACCTCGATCCGGCCCAGCGTTCTGACATCCAGCGCGTTGAGGGGCGTATTGCCGCCCGCGTCGGTCAGGGGCAGTTCGTTCCAGTACGCTTTGATATTGCGCACCCCAAACGGCGACCGGATGGCACTACCCCGAATGCTGATCCGGTAACTCCCCGGCGACCGCTCGTCGGCCCGCACGCCGGGCAGCGTGTTCAGCGCCGGAATGGGCGTGGGCGTACCGAACCGCTGCTGTAAATCCCGGCTCGTGAGCAACCCCACCGAAGCCGCCGTTTCCAGCAACCGCCGGTTGGTAGCGTAGCCCCGCACCACCACCTCGTTGAGTTGCAGGGTATCGTTGGTTAGGGAAGCAGGAGTGGGAGTTTGGGCGAGGAGGGTAATTGATAGGAGAAACAAAATTAAAATCAGAGAGTGCGTTATACTAGGGCGAAGCATCTTATAGAAATCGAAAATAAATTTTGATAAGTGTAATTTATCGTTACTTTTGTAAGCCTGTATATAAGATGCCCACAGGCTTGTGCTGAAAACACAATTTGATACCTTAAAAACATCTAAAACCATACTCCAATGCCTAACTCAAAATTTTATCCCCAAAAATACCACCTACATGGTAATCGTGAGCAAAAAGAGAATCAACGAGTATGCGTTGACCAAACATGAAGCTACTGAAGCGTTGAACGAATGGTTTATTAAGACAAAGGCATCCGATTGGAGTAACCTTGCCGACGTCAAGAATACCTTCAATTCGGTCGATTACGTCGGTAACGATAACTATGTCTTTAACATTAAAGGCAACCAATACCGTCTAATTGCCCGGATAATATTTCCCGTGAGGACTGTTTTCATTCGGCTTATCTGCACACATGCTGAATATGACAAAGTTAATGCCTCTTCTGCTTGAAAAGGCTTACTTACTATTATATGATTCTGACCGTAGAAACATCGACGGAATA
>JBBRUB010000702.1:0-2710 GCA_038248175.1 Cytophagales bacterium
AACAGCCGATAATGAGCCGCTACCGAGGCCAAACAAGCCGCTCCGCAATCGGTAATGTCGCGTTGTTTGATGGTGGTTCGCATGGGTAAACCAGTTGATTACTGACGAATAATTGCCGGATTAAGCCAATCGTCGGCTTTGTCGTAGAGGAGTTGAAACACCGACCGGCGCGTAACCACAAACCGGGCCTGAATGGTCATGCCTTTTTTAAGAAAACCCCGGTAGCCATTGGGTAGGGCTAAAAATGCCTGATTGAGTTGGCAACGTACCTTAAAAACCGGCTGATCAGCGACAATCGAAAAATCGTTGGCAACGTCTAATACTTGGCCGCTTACCATGCCAAACTGATTATAATCAAAGGCTTCGACCTGAAAACGGGCCATCTGTCCGGGCCTGATTAAGCCAATGTCTTTGGGCGGCACGTAACACTCAACCACCAGCGTAGAATCGGGCGAAACCGTGCCTACGGTCTCGCCGATTTGCAGGGCGCTACCCACATATCGCCCGGCCAGGCCACTAACGGTCCCACCCACCGGGGCGCGAATGGTATAAAAATCCTGCTCCTGCCGAAGTTGGCGTTCCTGCGCCCGGAGTTCTGCTAACTCGCGTTGTTGTTGGGTAAGGGCCGTTTGCCAGTCGCTGCGTTGGCGTTGGAGCAGGGTTTGGTATTGAGCTGCCACCATGCTAGGGGCAAATTCTTTGTCTTCGTGTTCGAGCCGGGCCACCACCTTGTCGCGCAGGAGCAGTTGGCTGGTTTCGACCTCGCGCCGGCGTTTCTGCTGGGTTTGCAGGTTCTCTTGCATCACCGACCAAAACTGCTGGTATTGTTGCTGGTATAGCGGAGAGCCGAGCTGCCCAATAACAGATTGATACGCCGTTGGCGTTAGAATCTGCTCCTGATTGAGTTAGGTCAGGGTGGTTAAATCCTGAATGTACTGCTGTTTGTCGGTCTGTTGTTGGGTCAGCAATCGGCGTTTGGTGTCTAATACCTCACTGTGGAGCCTGAGCAGAGGTTGCCCCGCCCGCACCGATTGATTCTCTTTCACAAACAGGGCGGCAACGGTTCCGGTAGCCGTGGCTTTTACGTCGCTGCGTTCGGCAACGGGCCGCACCAAACCGCTTGCCCGCACCGCCACATCAACCATCACAAACGGCAACGCGGCCCCGGCTGCCAGCACCGCCAGCAAGACCGTGCAGTAGATAGCCTGTGAGCGAACGGTGATGGTGGGAAGGTAGGTTTCGAGCAGGGGCGAATCAAGCGAGTGAAGCATGACGTGTTTGTGTAACGGGTTGTTGTTGCTGTGATTTCAGCATCCGGCGGTATTCAAACCGGATGAAAAAAAAGGATAGCACAAATATGGCTGTGAGCGTCAAATAAGGATACCAATCAACTTCAACTAAATCTTCGTAGAAAATCCAGTTAATCATAATATTCTCTAATTTGGGGAATGACTTTAAAAAGGAGTTATTGCCAATTATCAAGTAAGAATCTGCACTCTGTTTGACAACCTTATAGTTTTTCTCAAAAATCGCTTCTATAATGTTGGTAATGGCAGCGAAAACCTTACCCAGAAAAGAAAGCCTAATTACAAAATACCCTATCGCATTTATACATACTGCGAAGAGTTTTTGTAGGCTTTTATTACTACTGAGAATAAAACTTGTTTCAACGTATTTAATATGCTGTTTAACGAAACTGAAAATTTTAATAGTCTCATGGTATGGTATCCTGTAGCGTATTTTTACAGCATGGTAGGCATAGAGAGCCATGTCAAAAAAGCCAATGAGGTAGTAAGCGACCAAGAACATAAGCCAGTCGAAGTGCATAGCAGAGACAAACCAGTTACGTTCATTTTTCAGGTCAGGGGTTGCGTAATACGTTGATAGCATATCGGCAGTCATTGCCATAAACAGGCAAATAGGCCAGGCTAACACTCTCTTATTCATCGTGTTTGACGTTTATGAGGATGATGGTAGTATGTCTCGGCAGCTTTTTCGAGTACCCAACGGACAGCTTTATCCGTTGTTAAGTACCGCTTGCATGATATTAGGTTCCCGGTTTGGAGGATGGCCAAATTGACCAAATAGAATTCCTTAACACACTCTGAAGAGAAATAGCTGACAATCATGATGAATAGCTATCAGATGCCGCTATTAATGCTTAACAATGATTAACCGTGCCGTTCACTATGCCTGTAGCATGACTACAATTAAGTTGGTTGTGGCATGAATCAGGCAAAGATTTATGAAAGGACTTTCTTGGCGTTGCTGAGATAGTATATAGGTATAAGCCCAAAGTAAACCTGTTATGGTTGTACCAACCATATACAAAAAGCTATAATTATGGCTCAACCCAAACGACAATGCTGAGAGACAGATCACGAACACGTTCCTAAAACCCATTTTCTTTTGAAGCCAAAACGGGATGGTGAAATACAAGAATGTCTCTATGATGGGAGCAATGACTACTGCTGTACATAGTTCTGATAGTAAATTTTCCTCCTTAGGTCCAGATGAATCCTGTACAGAATCCCGAACTATGGCAACAGGAATTGATAATAATGCGAGTGTTGGGGATGTCTCTTAGATAATTACAATTTGGCACACGTCGCTCTTGCCCAGCTTGGGTACGAATACAGGCATCGTTGGAAAAGCATCCATAAAACTGTAGGCGATAAGGCCACTCCATAAATTGATGAAGAAATTTTTG
>JBBRUB010000703.1:0-2701 GCA_038248175.1 Cytophagales bacterium
ACTGTCAAAAATGCCATTGAACGCCGTAATCAGTCTGTTAATCTGCCTTCGCAAACACCAGTTGCGGTAAGTTCGCCCAAAACAAATCCTTCGCGTGCCAAATCAAGCTACTCTTCCGATGGTAAACAGTTTATTTTCGGTAAAAGCCGGTTTGCCGAGCAACTCCAGAAACACGTTGACCTGATTGCGCCTACCGATATGTCGGTTATTATTACCGGCGAGACGGGAACGGGGAAAGAGTTTGTGGCCAGCGCCATTCACCTCAGAAGCAAGCGTGCCGACAAACCGTTTGTGGCAATTGACTGTGGTGCACTCAGTAAAGACCTGGCGGGCAGTGAGCTGTTTGGTCACGTGAAAGGTGCGTTTACTGGTGCCGTATCCGACAAGGCCGGCAGCTTTGAGTTTGCCAACGGTGGTACCCTGTTTCTGGACGAAATCGGCAATTTGTCGTACGACAACCAGATCAAACTGCTACGGGTATTGCAGGAGCGCAAAATCCGGCGCATTGGTAGCAATCAGGACATACCGGTGAACGTTCGGATCATTGTGGCCACCAACGAAGACCTGCGCGAAGCCGTCCGGCAGGGCCGTTTTCGGGAGGACATCTACCACCGTATCAATGAGTTTGAGATACACCTGTCGGCCCTGCGTGAACGAAAGGCCGACATCATGATCTTTGCCGATCATTTCCTCGATCTGGCCAACGCCCAGTTAGAAAAAGACATCGCCGGATTTAACGACGAAGCCCGCGATAAACTCAAAGAATACTACTGGCACGGCAACCTGCGCGAACTGCAAAACGTGGTAAAGCGCTCTGTTTTGCTCACATCGGGTGAGTATATCGAAGCCGATGTACTGCCTCAGGAAATTATTAATCCGCAGTACCTAATGCCTGACGACACGCTTGCCAGCGTGCAGGTGTCCTACGACCCAGCCCGTCCTGGCATTCCGGTTATGAGTCAGTCGGCAGCCAACCTCAAATCAGTGTCTGAAAACGCTGAACGGGTGGCTATTTTAAAGGTGCTTGAAAAGACAGGCTACAACAAAACGAAAGCCGCCGAAGTGCTTAATATTGACCGTAAAACGCTGTACAACAAGTTGAAGGCCTACGACATTCATTTGTAAAAAGAAGAGGTATGGTGTAAAAGGGTAGGGACCGACGCGCGTGATTTATAATGCGTGAACCCTACCCGTTTTAACTCCTTACACCCTATATCTCCTTCAATTCAGACTGAACCCAACGGAGATCAGGCCGACGCCGTTTTTTGCGTTCCCAAGCAACGTGTTTGCGGCTCCGCTGTTGGCAATGTTTCGCAGTCCCTGCTCGTAACGGGCACCTACAAACGCTTTTCCAAAATAGACGTTAATACCTCCGGCAAGACCGTAGTCGATTTTGTTGAAATTGTCGCGGTTGATGGCCGTGCTGCCAGTACCCAGATCACCACTCGAGCTTAGGTTCGAGTTCAGCAGATAGCCAACGTATGGACCTGCCTGCAACTCAACCGCCTGACCTAGCTTGAACGTTGCCAGCACTGGCAGTTCAACATAGTTCAGGTTGAACGAACCGTTACCGTTAAATCCCAACACGTTGTAATCTGCCGAAGCTCCCTTGGTCATATAGAGCAGTTCTGGCTGAATGGCGAAAAACTCGCCCGCCGGAATCTGAGCGAACAGACCGGCATGGAAGCCGATACGCTCCTTCTTGTTGCTGGCGCCATCCGTATTGTAGAATAGCGAACTGGCGTTCAGACCACCTTTTATACCTACACGCGGACGTCCCTGCGCAAACGAATCGGATACTGTAGCCGATAGTACACCGGCTGTTAGGGTTGCCGTTGCCAGCAGGAGTTTCATTGACTTCTTCATAGTGATAGTTGGTTTTGAGTCGCGACGATATGCCGCTTTGTACCAGTACGATAGGTTAATTTCGTGCCAGACCTGCTTTTTGAGTACGTTATGGGCGTATAGACTTGCACTATACCGGTTTACGCCCTCTCTGAATAATATGTCGATCCTATACTGTCGGGTAATAAACTCTACAAAGTTGGGGTATTAGTCGCTCAGTCGTATTTGCGTATTTTTGCCCCATGAAACCATCCCTTGTTAAAGGAACCCGCGACTTTGGGCCGGAGCAGATGCGCAAACGGCACTTTATTTTCGACACCATCCGCAGCACCTTCCGGCGATTTGGCTTCCAGCCCCTCGAAACGCCCTCAATGGAAAACCTGACCACGCTGACCGGCAAATACGGCGACGAAGGCGACCAGCTTCTTTTCAAAATCCTGAACTCCGGCGAGTTTGCCGCCACCCTTACCGACGCCGACCTGCAAACGGCGCAGCAACCCGGCGGCTCGAAAAAACTGATCCCGAAAATTGCCGAAAAAGGCTTGCGTTACGACCTAACTGTTCCCTTTGCCCGCTATGTGGTCATGAACCGTAATTCCCTCGCGCTGCCGTTCAAACGCTACCAGATGCAACCCGTCTGGCGGGCCGACCGTCCGCAGCGGGGGCGTTACCGCGAATTTTATCAGTGCGACGCCGACGTAGTAGGGACCGATTCGCTGCTCTGTGAAGCCGAAATTATATTGATGATCCACGAAGTGTTCCAGAACCTCGGCATCGCTGATTTTACGCTCAAAATCAACAACCGTAAGATTCTGGCGGGCATTGCCGAAGCTATTGGCGTACCGGGGCAGGAAGC
>JBBRUB010000704.1:0-2693 GCA_038248175.1 Cytophagales bacterium
AGGTAATCTGCACCTCGATAATAACTACGTTCGTTATCAGGCACCGTTTTCGCTGCTGAGTTACCTGACGGGTAGTGTGCCGCAGCAATACAAAAATGCTGATGGCTCCGTTCAATTCACGACTGAATACACAAAAGAAAATCTGGATGGACGAACCAAGGATGGTAGGCTCCAGGGCGAGGTGCGCGGGCCGTCTTTTCTGGCCCGTGTGGGCGAACGAAGTGCGTTTGCCGTTACTACCCGATTTCGGGCGGTGGGCCAGCTTAAAGGTGCATCGCAGGGGTTATTGTCTGCCCTGCGGGCGGGACTGGACGATGGCGCGTTGTACGGCATTCCAAGCAGCAACAACCAGTTCAGCGCGGGTACCAATACGTTTTCTGAACTCGGCCTGACCTATGCTACTACCATTTGGGAGACCGATGGCCGCAAGCTGCTGCTCGGCATTACGGGTAAAGCGATGCTGGGCTATAATGCGCAGTTTCTGCTGAACCGGGGGCTTGATTTTAGCATTATTGCCGACCCAACCAGTCAAAGCCGGGCCTTGCTGGAAGTAAATCGGCTCGACGCAACACTGAGTTATACCAACTATCTGCAAAATCGTTCACTTGGTCTTAGTACACTTGTTAACCCGTCGGCACCCGGTTTTGGCGTTGGGGCCGATGTGGGGTTTACCTACATCAGTCAGTATGACGAAGGCCGCCCGGTTCTGCAACTTGGCCTGGCCATGACGGACATTGGTGGGTTGCGTTACAAAGGGCAACAGTATTCTTACGCCGACATACGCGAGCAGCCGGTGGTGTTCAGCAGTGCCGACTTTTCCGGGAAGAATGGCAGCCTGCAAACTATTCAGGTTATTCAGGACAAGTTTACCAATGGCCGTAGCCCTGATAAAACCAGTTTCCGGGCGGGCCTGCCTACGTCACTAAACCTCTCGCTCGATTATCAGCTTCCGGGAGGGGCAGGCATTAACGTAACGGTATTGCAGAATGTCCGGTCCGGTCAGGCAATGGCTACACACCAACCGTCGCTGGTGGCCGTAACGCCCCGTTATAACAAACAATGGCTGAGTGTGGCCCTGCCCGTGGCTTACCTGAACCGGGGTGTTGTGGTGGGGGCATCGGTACAGCTCGGTCCGGTCTGGCTGGGTACCGACAATTTTCTGGGGCTTATCGGTAATGCCAGTAACAATATTCGCCCGCGCGGGCTGGACTTATACGGCGGCATTGCGTTTGGTATTGGCCGGGATGAATAGTCATTCGTTGTTGTTCAGTTCGATCAGTGACCACCAATAACATATAAGTATAAATGCGTAAATTTGGTCGTTCAGCACAGCTTTTCCGGGAATAAACGGGCCACGTATGACCGAACGAGCCACTTTTTTTGACACCTCACTCCTTTACCTCAAAGGCTTAGGACAGCTCAGGGCCGATATGCTCGGCAAGGAACTGAACCTGTTCACCTTTGGCGATCTTATCCAGTACTACCCTTTCCGGTACGACGACCGTTCGCGCTACTGTACCATTTCAGAACTGATGGAGTCTATGCCCTCGGCGCAGATACGCGGGCGGCTGCGCGACTGGTACGTAGAGGGCGAAGGCCATAAAAAACGGCTCGTCGGCAAGTTTACCGACGATACCGGTACGCTGAGTCTGGTGTGGTTTCAGGGCATTACAACCATCGAAAAAATGCTCCGGCGCGAGGGCGAGTACATCGTCTATGGCAAGCCGCAGTCGTTCAACGGGCAGTTCAGCATCATACACCCCGAAATGGACAATCTGGCCACGGGCGTTGACCATGAAGCCAGTTTTCAGCCCGTCTATAACCTTACCGAAAAACTCCGCCGACGGCATTTAGATAGTAAGATCATTGCCAAAGCGATGCGTAACCTGCTCGAAACCGCCTGGCCGCACATCCGCGAAACCCTACCCGACGAACTGATCCAGCAATACCGGCTCATTGGCAAACGCGAAGCCGTCTGGAACATTCACCTGCCGCATAATCAGGCCTGGCTCAAACAGGCACAGCGCAGACTCAAATTCGAGGAACTGTTCTATAATCAGCTCCGGCTCATCAAGAATAAACTGCTCCATAAAGAAGAATTTCCGGGGCAGGTATTTCGCGATACGAGTCTGATGAAGCACTTTTATAACGACCTGCTGCCGTTTGAACTGACGGAGGCACAGCAGCGGGTAATCAAAGAAATTTACCAGGATTTTCTGACTGGCAAGCAGATGAACCGGCTGCTGCAGGGCGACGTCGGCAGCGGCAAAACTATTGTAGCGTTCATTGCCTGTCTGATGGCCGTTGGCAACGGGGCGCAGGCCTGCATCATGGCCCCCACCGAAATTCTGGCCGATCAGCACTATAACGGCCTGAAACCGTTTGCCGACGCCATGGGCCTGAACATCGGTATCCTGACCGGCTCGACCAACAAAAAACGGCGCGTGGTGCTGCACGATGAACTGCGGTCGGGTAAGATGCACATTTTGGTGGGTACGCACGCCCTTTTAGAGGACGTGGTGCAGTACAAAAACCTCGGCCTGTGCATTATTGACGAGCAGCACCGCTTTGGGGTAGCGCAGCGGGCCAAGCTCTGGAACAAAAACGAAACCGTGCCGCCCCACATCCTCGTAATGACCGCCACGCCCATTCCCCGCACGCTGGCCATGACGCTGTACGGTAACCTCGACGTA
>JBBRUB010000705.1:0-2678 GCA_038248175.1 Cytophagales bacterium
ACAGCGGGATCATCGAGATAAAAACGAAACTACCCAAACAGTGGAAATCGCTGACTATTAAAGGAATCGGCGTTCAGAAGAAGACCATTTCCATCAAGTAGCAGACAAGTGGATAATGTATAATGAATGATACAGCATGTGAGTGAGTTCCACTGCACGTTATTCACTATACATTGTTCATTCTGGTTTCCGCATTACCATTTTGCCGCCGGGAGGTTGGCCGCCTGTAGTTCGAGATTAACGCCTTTTGAGTGGGTGGCCATTTTATTGAGGGCGATGTAAATGGTCTTCACGGCATTCTCAATTCGGCCCCAACCCTCTTCGCTGCGCAGGTCAATACTGATCATGGTCCGGTTGTTCTGGGCCATGATAGTCAGGTAAGTCATGGCACCCAATACCACTGCCGAAATAGCCTGGGTATCGGCTCCTTTTACAAATGAGAGCTGTTCTACCAGCCGCGTCATCTCTTCATCCTGTGCTTTAGCAGTCGATTCGGCAATGGAGTCATTTTCCATCACACTGGCTTTGAGTACTTCGCGGGCAGCTTTAAAGGTGCGGAAGTAGCGATACGTCTGAATCACTTGCCGATACCAGATACGCGCCACGTCGGACTCGTGCAGGGGGCGAATCTGGTCGAGTACTGCCGGACTAAAAATCGGGAATAGCTTACCCATCTTCACATAATACTCCAGCAGGCCTTCCATTCCACCGAAGTACCGGTAGATGAGGACTTTACTGACGTTCGCTTTTTCGGCTACCCGGTTCACACCTACGCCTTCAAGGCCCCGTTCAGCAATGACTTCTTCCAGAGCCTCCACGATCCGCTGCGTAGTTTTGGCCCGGTTTCTTCTTACTTTATCTTCCTTTTCTACGTTATCCTCCGTTTCAATGTTCATATCCGTGTTGATTGCGCTAATTTGAGAAGTTACACAAATTTGACTTACGCTTTTCGGGGGCGTCACTTTAAAACCCATAATTTATCTGTAGAAAGCTATCCAACAGTAGAAAACAAGCCTTTTGGCAACAGATACAGGCTAAAAATCAATGAAAAAGGTTTCAAAACTCACTAAATTCACAAATGAAAGAGTATGGTCGCCTTGTTAACTATACGAAGTAAGTAGAGGACAAATAAAGATGAATTCATAGTTAACAGAGCAATTCAAAAACTGGTATGTAACCTCATATCGACCAGATTAGACCATAAAAAAGCCACCTGATTTAAATCAGGTGGCTGCTGCTCAGTAGCCCGAGAAGGATTCGAACCTCCACAAACAGAACCAAAATCTGTTGTACTACCCTTATACTATCGGGCTGTTCCGCTTTTGCGAGTGCAAAGATAATGGGTTTTGTTAGCCAAATCCAAATTCATTTGCCAACAAACTTACTTTCCCCCTGAGCCAGAACGAGCCTTTGTGTCGATACTTCTGAAAGTGAAGGCTATACGAATCGCCATACACCGTTGTTTTTATACATTTGCCGCTATGAAGAGTGCATTACTGGTTTTTCTGGGTGGTGGTACGGGTAGTGCGTTGCGCTATGCCGTTGGCCGATTTATACCGGCCATGCTCAATGGTTCGCCCTTTCCATTGTCTATTCTGCTCGTCAACGTAGCTGCCAGTGCAGTATTGGGCGTGGTAGTCGGCTACGGTCTCAGCCGCTCCGCAACGGAAGAATTTCGGCTGCTGATTGGCGTTGGGTTCTGCGGTGGACTCAGTACATTTTCCACTTTCAGTAACGATACGCTTATTCTTGTACAAAATGGCCGCACGGGTGCCGCATTACTTAATGTCGGTCTCAACGTGATCCTGTGTCTGCTGGCGTCGTTCGGCGGACTGATTGCTGGCGGGCGGGTTTAGGGGGGCTTACAATCCAAAAAATAAATGAAAAAACTCATTCTCTTTCTTACTTTGGCAACCGCAACAACTCAGGCGCAGGACCTGGCACGTCGGCTATACGACGCGCACGAAACAGTTAAAGAAAAGACACTTACCCACCGACGGTTCAAACACCAGGACATTTTGCCGCTCCTCGACAGCCTCAACGGGCAGGGACCACTGTCGGTGAGTCAGGTAGGACAGTCGTTTGAGAAGAGGAGTATCCATCAGGTCAAAGCCGGAACGGGCGATAAGAAAGTCTTGCTCTGGAGTCAGATGCATGGCGATGAAGCCACCGCCACCATGGCCCTGTTCGATATTTTCAACTTCCTGAAAGAAAACAACGACGGCTTCGATAGTCTGCGAAAAACCATCCTGACCAATGTAACGCTTTACGCTGTACCCATGCTGAACCCCGACGGAGCGCAGCGGTTTCAGCGTCGCACCGCATTAGAGATCGATATGAACCGCGATGCCCTGCGGCTGCAAACGCCCGAAGGTCGGCTGTTGAAAGAACTTCAGCAAACGCTCCAGCCACTCGTAGGCTTCAATCTGCACGACCAGAATCCACGATACAGCGTGGGGAAAACCGGAAAACAGGCCGTTGTATCGTTTCTGGCTACTGCCTTCGACCCCGCCCGGAGTATAAACGACGTCAGGAAGCGGTCGATGGAGCTTATTGTGGGCATGAACCGGGTATTGCAACAGTTTGTGCCGGGACAGATAGCGCGGTACGACGATGAGTTTGAACCCCGCGCCTTTGGCGATAACATCCAGAAATGGGGTACTACGCTCGTCCTGATC
>JBBRUB010000706.1:0-2677 GCA_038248175.1 Cytophagales bacterium
ACCGAAGGACTCAATAACGTGATTCGTTACGTAAAACGGATTAGTTACGGCATTCCTAACTTTGAGCATTTGAGATTGAGAGTACTGGCTCAGGCCATCTAACCACAAGAATTGTCAGAGTACCAAACGCGATTTACAAGATGGATAATACGCCATCAAGTCTTGTTAATCTGATAAATCCTGTAAAAATCCTGGTTCAGACAGCACTGACCGCTATGATCCTGACAATCCGAAATATGGTGTGCGACCGGTGTATCCGGGTGGTGCGCGAAGAACTCGAAACCCTCGGCCTGACCGTGAACCGGGTAGATCTGGGCGAGGTGGATGTTGACGACCTCCCGCCGTCTGTCTCGTCCGACCAGTTGCGGGATATGCTGCTGGCCAACGGGTTCGATTTGGTCGATGATAAAAAGCAGTCGCTGGTGGAGCATACGAAGCGGCTGCTCATCAACGAAATCCAGCACCTCAAAGGCGAACGGCATCCCGCCGAAAACCTGTCTGCCTTTCTGGAGCGCAAACTCGGCTACGACTACTCGTACCTGAGCGGGCTGTTTTCGGCCAGAGAAGGACAAACCCTGGAGAAATACGCCATTGCGCTGAAAATCGAGAAGGTAAAAGAATGGCTGCAATACGACGAGCTTACCCTGACCGAAATGGCGTGGCGACTGGGCTACAGCAGCGTACAGCACCTTTCCGGTCAGTTTCGGCAGGTGATGGGGCAGACGCCGGGGCAGTTCAAAAAGGCCGCCACTGTTAGTCGTCGAAGTGTGGATTCCATTTAGACCAAGCCGGAATTATGTAAAAACGGAACTTCACCATATTGGTTTACTAAACAGACTGCTATTGGTCGAATAACAAAACTCAACTACAAAGATGGATATGTCTGCTCACATACAAACCTGCTTCGACTGCGCCAAAGCCTGCGAAGAATGCGCTACCGCCTGTATTCAAATGGGCGATGTTGATGCCAGTGGTCACGATATGACCCTGTGTATTACGCTTACCCGCGACTGCGCCGACCTCTCTACCCTCTGCGGGCGGCTCACGGCCCGCGGCTCGCAGTTTACGCAGTCGTTTATGCGCGTCTGCGCCGAAGCCTGTGAAGCCTGCGCCAACGAGTGCGAAAAACACGCCGACCACATGGCCCACTGCAAAGCCTGCGTCGAAGCCTGCCGCAAGTGCGCCGAAGAATGCCGCTCCATGATGAACTGATTTTACTAATACGTATCGAAGTGGCCCACAGGTGAGCCGTTTCGATACGTCTCTTCCCTCAACGACGTATGAAAAATCTTCTCTACCTTCTTGTCTTGTGGCCGGTTGTTACGTCGGCGCAGCATCAGCACCATGAAGGAATGGTTATGACTGCCGACACTACACCGCCAATAGACCATTCGATGCACGACATGAACAGTTCTATGGGCGATGCAAAGGCCATGAACTACGGCCTGATGATGGACACAACCATGGGTATGGCGAGTTCGCTGTCGCGGAACCTGTCCATGAACCGCAACGGCTCCGGTACGTCCTGGCACCCCGACAATACGCCTATGTACGCCTACATGAAAACGCCCGCCAACAGCCGCTGGAGTTATATGATGCACTACGCCCTGTACCTGCGCTACACCAGTCAGAACAGCAACAACCCCGGCGGGCGTGGACACAACAGTCAGTTTGGCGTGCCGAGCTGGTTCATGGGCATGGCGCAGCGTAAAGTGGGTCGGCGCGGTTTGTTTCAGGCGCGGCTCATGCTCTCGCCCGATGCTCTGCTGGTAGGTAATAGCGGTTACCCGCTGCTGTTCCAGACCGGCGAAAGCTACAAAGGCCAGCCCCTCATTGACCGGCAGCACCCGCACGATTTGGTGTCGGAACTATCGGTGAGTTACGCACATGCGTTCAGCAAAGACATCGACCTGTACGGCTACGTGGGCTACCCCGGCGAACCGGCTCTTGGACCGCCCGCTTTTATGCACCGGATTTCGTCGTTCAACGACCCCAATGCCCCCATTAGCCACCACTGGCAGGACGCCACGCATATTCTGTTTGGCGTTGCCACCGTTGGTTTTCGCTACAAATGGGCCAAACTGGAAGGTTCAAAGTTCAAGGGCCGCGAACCCGACGAAAACCGGTACAACTTTGATGCGCCAAAATTCGACAGCTATTCGTACCGGCTATCCGTTAACCCGTCGCCATCGCTCGCGCTGCAATTCTCGCAGGGGTTTCTGACCAGTCCCGAACCGGCCAACCCCGACGAGGACGTAACCCGCACTACGGCATCAGTTTTGCATAGTAAAGGGCTGGGACCGCAGCGGTACGTAACCTCGGCGTTTGTGTGGGGCCGCAACGGACATGACAACGAAAACGACGATTCGTTTCTGGCCGAAAGCAGCCTCCAACTGAACCGGGTGGCGTTTTACGGCCGCTACGAAAATGTGCGTAAATCGTTTGAGGAGTTAAGTCTGGGTCAGGCATTCGATGAGGCTCCAAATACCGGACCGCAGCACACAAACATTAACCTGCTTACGCTGGGTATGAACTATCGGATTGCGCAGTACTACCAGACCGATCTGGTACTTGGTGCGCAGGTAACAGGCTTTGCCATTGACAAAAACATGCAACCCATTTATGGTCAGTCGCCCGTGTCTGGTCTGGTCTATCTGCGCATTTCGCCCAGCCTGAT
>JBBRUB010000707.1:0-2670 GCA_038248175.1 Cytophagales bacterium
ACCGCAATTTACTCCGGCTGATGCTCGTTTACAGCGACAACACCGCCACGAACATCTTCATCGACGAACTCGGCATCGACGCCATAAACGCCCGGATGCAGGGCATTGGCCTGACCCAAAGCCGCCTGAACCGCGTGATGATGGACACGCTGGCCGCGCAGCAGGGCCGTGAAAACTACGTGACGGCGGCAGAGATGAACACCCTGCTGACCAAAATTTACCGCCACGAAGTTGCTACGCCCGCCCTTTGCGAAGACATGCTCAGTATTCTGAAAGAAAACGACGATTCGCTGACTATTCCGCGCTTGCTGCCACCCGGTACGGTTGTAGCGCACAAAACTGGTACGCTGGCCTACGTCCGGGGCGACGCTGGGGTTGTGTATGCCGATAAACCGTTCGTCCTGACTGTCTTTGTCGAGGGCGTACCAACCGCATCGGCGGCCCGGCCGGAAGCCGAGCGAATCATTGCCGAAATCGCGCTGATCTGTTACCGGTATTTTTCCCGGCCATAAAAAAACCGACCTGCTGGCAGTGGATCGGTTTTTATGAATTCAACGGGTGTTATTGCTTCGTCAACTCCAGTGTCGTATTGTATTTCTCTTCCTTACCGTCTCCGTCGAAGTCGATCATTTCCTGTGCCGATAACTTGAGTGTACTACCACTGATGGCTGCGTCGTAGGTCGTTACGTCAGGTCCGTCGGTGATGGTAAGTTTACTGCCATCGAGTTTCCAGGTCGATGTATTGGTGACCGGAGCTGCTCCGTCGAGCTGCGCACAGGCTGGGTCAGACTGCGACGAGACCTTACCTCCGCTGAGGAACGTAATCTTTGTGTTGGTTATACACCCCACAAACAGATCGCCAAATTTGGCACCGAAGATGGCGGAGAGCGAGGTACGGTACACGACCAGCAGATCTGTTTCTTTTTTCCCCCCACCCACATCAACGCCGGGGTCGGCTTTGTAGCCCGTTGTACGCCATGTGCCTTCGATACTTGCCGAAGTTGGGGTTACATCGGTACCTTTCTTACAACTACCAAACCACAGCGGTATGGTAACGATCAGGGTGTAGGCCAATAAACGGCCAGACTTGTGTGTTTTCATCTGAGTTTTTAGCGATAAATGATTGCAGAATAAATGTATGACACGAGGGAAGAAGGCAGAATTTATTTTGTGTTGCCGGTTTGTCCACTTAGTAAACGGTCAGTGTATATCCGCCGATTTTGCAATATTGGTGCTGGGTTGCCTTATTGCAGAGTAATTTACATACACCCCTCATAATCATGCTTGTTACCACTACCCCCAACATCGAAGGCAAACGCATTACCAATTATATTGGCCTTGTAAACGGTGAGGCCATCATCGGAGCCAACTTCGTCAAAGATTTCTTCGCCGGTATCCGCGACGTGGTTGGCGGTCGGTCGGGCGCCTATGAGCAGGGCCTGCGTGAAGCCAAGAGTATTGCCATCAAAGAGATGATTGACCAGGCTACCCGGCTCGGTGCCAATGCCGTTGTCGGTGTCGATTTAGATTACCAGACCGTTGGCGGCAACGGCTCCATGCTGATGGTGAGCTGCAATGGTACGGCGGTCGTAATTGAATAACCAGTGCTGTCAGAAATACGTACCTTTCCTGCAAAAACAAACACGATGAAAACCACTATTCTGCTGTTCGGCCTGCTGGTCGCGTCATTTTTTTCGGCAACTGCACAAACCGCGTCAGCCTTCCGGGGTCTTGATAAATCGCCGATGGACATGGCGTACTATCCTGACGACTACGCCCACGACCGTAAGTTTGCCAAAGAGAAAATCGGTACTGACAAGGCCATGATCCGCGTTACGTACTGCCGTCCCGGCAAGAAAGACCGCGAGATTTTTGGCACTAAACTGGTTCCCTACGGTAAGGTCTGGCGACTGGGTGCCGACGAAGCCACCGAAGTCAAATTCTATCAGGATGTGATGGTTGGTGGCAAGAAAATACCTGCTGGTACGTATTCTGTTTATGCCATCCCGACCGAAAAAGACTGGACCATGATCTTCAGTTCAGACCTCGATCAGTGGGGCGCGTACAGCTACAACGAAGCCCTCGATGTGGCCCGCGTAACGGTACCCGTGCAGAAAATGGATACGCCCGCCGAAAACTTCTCTATCCGGTTCGCCAAACAGGACGCCAATACCGCCCTGATGAACATGGGCTGGGACACCACAATGGTAGCCGTTCCGATTACGATTGTTCGGTAAGAGAGAGGTGAACGCAACGCCAACAAAACAGCCGCTTCCAGTTTGGGAAGCGGCTGTTTTGTTTAGGGTACCACGCTGATCTCAACCCGCCGGTTGCGGGCACGACTGACTTCGGTGTCGTTGCCCGCCACCGGACAACTGCCACCATAGCCATGAGTGGTGATCCGGCCTTCATCGACGCCCTGCCGACTTAAGTACGACGCAACGACTTTAGCCCGGTATTCCGACAGCGTCAGGTTTAGCCGCGAATCGCCCACGTTGTCGGTATGGCCGCTTATGTCGATACGTAGCATGGGCGTCCGTTTCAGAAAATCGGCTAACTGGTTAAGTTCGGAATATGACTGCGGGCGCAGGATGGAACTACTTTGCTCGAAAACGACCTGATTGAGCGATTGTTTTCCGGTAGCCGTTAACTCTTTGAACGGATCGGGGG
>JBBRUB010000708.1:0-2665 GCA_038248175.1 Cytophagales bacterium
CATTCGATGAAAACCCACTACCGTACCTGCCCGTTGCCCGTTACGACCCATTTCTCGGTCACTAACTTCTCCAGCGCAAAGGGGCCGCGGGCGTGGAGTTTCTGGGTCGAGATGCCGATTTCGGCCCCCAGCCCAAACATGCCCCCGTCAGTAAAGCGCGTGGATGCGTTGGCATAAACGGCAGCGGCATCCACCTCGCTCAGAAACCGGTCGATAAGGGGCTGGTTTTGCGAAACAATCGCTTCGGAGTGCCGCGACGAATACGTTTGAATGTGCGACATAGCTTCATCCGGGCCGCTTACAACTTTCACGGAACAGGCGTAATCCAGAAACTCGCGGCCAAAATCGTTGGGCTGCGCCGGTTGCAACCGTTCGTAACCGGCTTGCTGGAAGATGCTGAACGACGCTTCATCGGCGAAGATCGTTACGTTCCATTTTGCAAACTCGTCCGTCAGCATCGGCAAAAAAGCGTCGGCAATGGCGGCATCGACCAGCAGGCAGTCAAGCGCGTTGCAGACCGACGGGCGCGATACCTTGGCATTCACCACAATGGCAGTTGCCTGGGCGAGGTCGGCGGTGGTTTCGACGTAGGTGTGGCAAACGCCCGCGCCGGTTTCGATAGTGGGTACCAGCGAGTGCTGCCGCACAAACTGGATCAGCGACTCCGACCCGCGCGGAATGATGATGTCCACGTAGCGCACCGCCGTCAGTAGTTCGTTTACCACTGCCCCCCGGGAGGCTGGCCCGTCGAGGGGGAGCAGGGTGACGGCGGCTTTGGGCAGGTCAAATTCGGTCAGGATGTCCTGAATCAGACCCACCAGATACCGGTTGGAAAAATCCGCTTCTTTACCGCCTTTCAGCACACACGCATTACCCGACCGCAAACACAGCGATGCCACATCGACGGTTACGTTAGGCCGGGCTTCGTAGATAACGCCTACTACGCCCAGCGGCACGGCTATTTTTTTGAGCCGTAATCCCGGCTGTATCTCGCGCTCCAGCAGCACCTCGCCGGTTGGGTCGGGCAGATTGGCTACGGTACGCAGGCTGTCGGCTAGATCGAGTACGCGGGCGTGGGTTAGTTTGAGCCGGTCGTATTTGGCGTCAGCGGGGTCCATGCGGTCCAGGTCGCGCTGATTTTCGGTCAGTACGTCGGCAGCGTGTTCGGTCAGGACATTGGCCAGGCGGTTGAGCAGGTCGGTTTTGCGGGCGTTGCTGAGCCGCCGAATGTGCGCCGATGCCTGCTGTGCAGCCTGTAAAAGCGGGGTTATGGCGTTCATTTCCGGGGTTTTGCAATGAGATTATCAATGTATTCTAATACCTCGATCAGCGATATATCGAAACTGTCGTTTACTATTTCCTCACCCGTCCGGTAATCGTGCTGATGGTGTGGGAACGAAGCCAGTTTAGGGAAATGATGGGCGTTATCCCACCGGACAAGCCATGTGTCATCTGCCTGTTGCCAATGGAAAGCGTAATTTCGGGTATATAAATCGGTGTACTCCTTCATATGAAGTATAGAACCATCGACCAGCTCAATTCGGAGCTTGATAAGAACCGTGTTCTCTTTCTGGTCGTGGCGTAGAATGGAATATTGTGCAACAAATGGATGGTTGTTCAGCCGGCTCAGGTAGTTCATTTTTGGTGTGGTAATAGTTTTGCTGGCTATTGTTCGGATCAACCGATGTATTCAATATGGCCATCTTGAATGTCCTGAATTTGCTGGTTAACAATTTTCAAAAACTCGTGATCTGCCTTCCACTCAATATAGTCGTCCCATTCATCGAAGACTTCGACCGTTGCGGCCTGAACGCGTTTTTCAAAGGCATCGAACGACATGGTATATTTCCGCTCAAATAAGGATATGTTCGCCTGAAAACGGTGTTTTTGCGCCAGATAGTCGATCATGACCCACTGCTGCACGGCTTGTTTCGTTACCTGTATCATCTTGATGCTGATTTTTACCCCGTAAAATTGGCGAAAAACGACGCGCTATAAAAGAACGATGTCACTGGCGTTGGCCACGTCAACGTTCTGCTGATGGAGCTGCTGCGTGAGGGTTACAGACGAGAGCCTCGCCCGTGCTACGGCCACCGTAACGTCCTGCTCGTCAATGATTTCGATCATTTCGCCGGCGGCAAACTCGCCCAGCACATCTCGCACGCCCACCGCCAGCAAGCTGCGCCGTTGGCCCAACGCCCGCACCGCGCCTGCATCCACCCGCACCCGGCCCACCGTCAGTGAGCCGCTGCCCAGCCACCGGCTCCGCGCCGACAGCGTTGTCTCCTGCGCCACAAACTCGGTGCCCACCTCACCCCGCACGGCCCGCGTCAAACCATCCGGCTCGTTCAGTCCGAAGATCACCACCCGAATACCCAGCCGCGTAGCCAGTTTGGCGAAGGTCAGTTTAGACGCCATGCCGCCCAGCCCAGCCGCCGATTTTTCGGGCCGGACCACGCCGAACACGCCCTCGTCGAACGTTGTTACGCGCCGGATAATCTGCCCGTCGGCACCGAGCAAGCCACCTACGGAGGTGCAGAGCATCAGGCTCTCGGCTCCAAAACCGGCGGCAATGAGCGTGGCCAGTTCGTCGTTGTCCGAGAAGCGCAGTTCGCGGTTGCTGACTACGTCGTTTTCGTTGGCAATGGGGATAATGCCGTTGGCC
>JBBRUB010000709.1:0-2645 GCA_038248175.1 Cytophagales bacterium
CACTGCTCTGGCAAAACCAGCGTTTTCGCTCAGAAACCCATAGCCGGGGTGGATGGCATCGACGTCGAGTCGCTTGCAGATGTCGATGATCGTGGCTATCTTGAGGTACGACTCTGCCGATGGAGCCGGACCTACGCACACGGCCTCGTCGGCAAAGCGAACGTGCAGGGCGTTGCGGTCGGCTTCGGAAAAGATGGCTACCGTTTTGATACCCATTTCGTGGGCCGTCCGCATAATGCGCAGGGCAATCTCGCCCCGGTTGGCAACTAAGAGTTTGTTGATGGCTGGCATAAGAAACAAATTTGCCCCGGTGGGGTAGAATGACAATAATACAACACAATCCCGGTCCTGAATTTGCCGGACGCAATTTTGTCGGGCGGGCAGATAACCGTACTTTTGCACTTATAGCTTTAAGAACAGGGTCTTAGCCCGTTAAATGATACTGTAAAGTGGATTTATTTGAGAAACTACGCCAGAACTTAGGCCCCATTGGTGGGCAGGCCCGCGACTTTAACGGCCATCATTATTTCGCTTTTCCGAAGCTTGAAGGTGAACTCGGTCCCCGTATGAGGTTTCGCGGTAAAGAGGTCCTGAACTGGAGTCTGAACAATTACCTCGGTCTGGCCAACCATCCTGAAATCCGGAAGGCCGACGCCGAAGCTGCCGAAGCGTGGGGCCTGGCTTACCCGATGGGTGCGCGGATGATGTCGGGTAACTCAGACCTGCACGAGCAGTTCGAGAACGAACTTGCCGAGTTTGTCGGGAAAGAAGACTCGTTTCTGCTCAACTACGGTTATCAGGGCGTTATGTCGGCCATTGAAGCCGTGGTAGATCACCGCGACGTTATCGTGTATGACGCTGAAAGCCACGCCTGCCTGATCGACGGCATCCGGCTGCACAAAGCCAAAATGGGCGACTATTACAAGTTCAACCATAACGACATGGCCAGTCTGGAGAAAAACCTTCAGCGGGCTACGCGCCGGGTGGCCGAAACGGGTGGCAGTATTCTGGTCATTACCGAAGGCGTTTTTGGTATGTCGGGTAAGGTAGGCAGCTTGGATAAAATTGTGGCCCTGAAAGATACCTATGAGTTTCGGCTGCTGGTTGACGATGCGCACGGATTTGGCACCATGGGCGAGACCGGCGCGGGCGTGGGCGAGATGCTCGGCTGTCAGGATGGTATCGACCTCTATTTTTCTACGTTTGCCAAGTCAATGGCCGCCATCGGTGCCTTCATTGCCGGCGATCACGATATCATCATGTACCTCAAGTACAACATGCGGTCGCAGACCTACGCCAAAGCCCTGCCCATGCCCTATGTGGTAGGTGGACTGAAGCGGCTCGACTTGATCCGGCGTTCGTCGGAACTGCGCGACAAACTCTGGGAGAACGTCCGGGCATTGCAAAGTGGGCTGCGCGAGCGTGGTTTTGACATTGGTGAGACTACCTCGCCGGTAACGCCGGTATTTTTGCAGAATATCGAGGGCGGGGTTGCCGAAGTGGCCGCGCTGACTATTGATCTGCGCGAGAATATGGGTGTGTTCTGCTCGATTGTAGTGTATCCGGTTGTACCCAAAGGCACCATTATGTTGCGGATTATTCCCACGGCTTCCCACAGCCTGAACGACGTAGCCTATACGCTGGATGCGTTCTCGAAAATGGGGGAGAAACTGGCAAATGGCTCATATCGGCAGGAATCGGCCATTACGGACCCAAGAACGCTCGAAGTATCGGCAGAAGCAGCCACGGAATAAGGTTTTTAGGAGAAAAGTTGCATTTTTTAGCTAAAAAGTTGACTCAGCTATTGCGCTGTATCGCAGAATGACTAAATTTCAGCCGAAAACCGCGTTTTTAGCGGTCTAAAGGCCATTTTTCACCTTAATAAACCCCTACGTAAATTATGGGACGCTTCGAAGAAGTAAAAAACTTAATCATGTCGCTGGAAGGAGATTTCGATAAATTCTACGACAAAAACAACCAGGCTGCCGGTACCCGTGTTCGTAAAGGCATGCAGGAACTGAAGACGATGGCCCAGACCATCCGTTCGGAAGTTCAGGACGCCAAGAACAGCGCCGAGAAGGCTTAATTGCCCTTGACCCGGTCGCTCTGACCGCAGGCATTATTACCCGCCCAACAGTCTGTTGGGCGGTTTTTTTTGTTGGTCACTTAATAGCCTCTTTGTGCATGAGCCGCGCAATGCCACGCACGGTAAGTTTACCAGTATTGCGGTCACGGATTTCGCCCAGAATTTCGGCAATGTGTTTGGCCGGGTCGAGGTTTTTGACGGTGAACGCAGCTTCGTAATCGGTATCTACGAACATAGGCCGCAGAAACTCCAGTGTCTGGCCGAGATAAATCGAACCGTAGCCCGGAAACTCCGTACCCAGTACTTTGGTGAAGACACTGGCCGATAGCATCCCGTGAATGATAGGCAGTTTAAAAGGCGTAGTGGCTGCGTAGTCAGCATCGAGATGCAATGGATTATTGTCACCCGTAATGCGGGAAAAATCAATGACATCGGCCTGAGAGAACCGGAACGGGTAGTGGTATTCGTCGTTTAGCTGCACGGTGTTAATGATGAATGATGAATGATTGTGCCTGACCCGTAAAGGTCGGTAGTTTCTGAATCCATAATTAATTCATCA
>JBBRUB010000710.1:0-2639 GCA_038248175.1 Cytophagales bacterium
ACGTCGAGATCAAAACCAAGTTGCTCAGCCATCGTTCTGGCCGTGTCGCGGGCGCGGTTAGCCGTGCTGCTGATGAGCAGACCAGGATTTATGTACAGACTTTGCAGATGACGCCCCATACGGGCGGCTGCCATGATACCGTCAGGGAGCAGGTTGCGGTCATGATCGGCCATGAACATAGCACGATCTTCGGCCCTGGCATGTCGAACAATGTAAAGAATACGTGTCATTATGCGTTGATGTGTGTAATCAAATGAACTATGCAAAGTTACTCTACATGACAGGTGTTAGCCAAATACCCCTGAAGAAATCAAACTGACCGATCAGATTTGAACCCTAACCGATACAAACAGTTCTGGTGATGACCGTTTGAACGGGAATATAACGGTATCTGGTATCTTCAGCTCAAAAAAGAGTTAAATTTACTGATTACAAACCCAGTGTAGTCATTAGAACGAAACTATTCTATGCGTTTTCAGGGTGAAAAGTGTACGCTGTCGTTTGGAATGAACTTTACGAACAGGCAGATGCTGCTGACGGGATCGATCTGGTTTCGTCGGGATGCATTGGCCCAGTCTGGCGAACCCGTACCGAACCGCATTCCGTTTCAGCTTACGCTGACCGAAGCAGAACTTGACGAACTTCGCCGTTGGCTTGAAACGGATGCGTCGCCCTCGTTTCAACTTCCTGCCCCGTTGCAGCATCTGCGCCGGGTCAGCCCGCAATCGTCCGACACCAATACGTTCGAACTTGAGTTGAGCCATGAACAACTCCCGCCCTGGTGGAACTGGGATATTGTTTTTCCGCTAACAGTCCGGCTAAACATCCGTCCCCGCGAATACGCTTACCTGACCGGCACCCTCAACCGCGAATACTGGTCGGACAATTTGAGCTGGTAGTAACCTGAGATTAGCGGAAACGAGTGTCACTAAAAACACAGATGGGCAGTTCGGATGGCAATCCGTATTTTTGCGGCATTATTTCCAATCCGATTGTAGCCATCCATGAGTTATCTTCCTGTTCAGCAGCTATTGAAATCCGGTTCTGTTGGGACCGACGCTACCGTTAAAGGCTGGGTTCGCACCAAGCGCGAAAGCAAAAACGCAATTTTCATTGCCCTTAACGACGGCTCCACCATTAACAACATACAGGCCGTAGCTGAAGCTGGGCAGCTACCCGACGACGTTCTGAAACTCATTACAACCGGCGCCTGCGTGGCTATTACGGGTCAGTTGGTCGAGTCGCAGGGGGCCGGGCAGTCGGTCGAGATCAAAATTAGCCATGTACACATTTACGGTCCCGCCGACCCCGATAAGTATCCGCTGCAACCAAAACGGCATTCGCTGGAGTTTCTGCGCGAGATTGCTCACCTGCGCCCCCGTACCAATACCTTCAGTGCCATTTTACGAGTGCGCCACGCGCTGGCCTTTGCCGTGCACAAGTACTTCAACGACAACGGCTTTTTCTACCTCAACACGCCCATCATCACCGCATCGGACGCCGAAGGTGCGGGCGAGATGTTCCGCGTCACTACACTCGACGCCACCAAACCACCGCTCACCGAAGACGGGAAGGTGGATTACAGTCAGGATTTCTTCGGTCGCGAAACCAACCTGACCGTATCGGGGCAGCTGGAGGGCGAACTGGGCGCGCTGGCCCTGGGCAAAATCTATACCTTCGGACCCACCTTCCGGGCCGAAAACTCGAACACGACCCGCCACCTCGCCGAGTTCTGGATGATTGAGCCGGAAGTGGCTTTTTACGAACTGCTGGACAATATGAACCTGGCCGAAGACTTCGTAAAAACGGTGATCCGATACGCTCTACAACACTGTGAGGATGATTTAGCGTTTCTGGACAACCGGCTGAAAGACGAGGAGAAAACCAAAAAGAAGGAAGAACAAAGCGAACTCGGTTTGCTCGAAAAACTCCAGTTCGTCATCAGCAACGAGTTTGAGCGGTTGACCTATACCGAAGCCGTCGAGATTTTGATTAACTCGAAACCCGCTAAAAAAGGGCAGTTTCAGTACGAAGTAAGCTGGGGCGTTGATCTACAGTCTGAACACGAGCGGTATCTGGTAGAGAAGCACTTCAAAAAACCCGTCATCCTGACCAACTACCCCCGCGATATCAAGGCCTTCTACATGAAGCAGGACGACGCCCCGGCCACGAATGCCCGCGGGCAGGTCTTCGGCGAAACCGTGCGGGCGATGGACGTCCTGTTTCCCGGCATTGGCGAGATCATTGGCGGCTCGCAGCGCGAAGACGACCTCGACAAACTGACCGCCCGAATGCAGGAAGTAGGCATCGAACCGGACGTCATCTGGTGGTATCTGGATACGCGCCGGTTTGGTTCGGCACCGCACGCGGGTTTCGGCCTGGGTTTTGAGCGGCTGGTGCAGTTCGTAACCGGCATGGGCAACATCCGCGACGTAATCCCTTTCCCCCGCGCCCCCAAACAAGCCGAATTTTAACGTAGAGACGCAATACCTTGCGTCTTACCGCCGGATGGTGTTGCTGACGCGAGAGAGACGCAAGGTATTGCGTCTCTACAATTGACCATAATTATGTTAGCTCTCCCTCTTTTTCTGTTGATTGCGTCTGGTTTTGTGGTCGTTGGTGTTTACACCGAACGCAAG
>JBBRUB010000711.1:0-2601 GCA_038248175.1 Cytophagales bacterium
GGGGTCTGTTCATTGAAGACCTCCAGCCCCGCATGATTCTAAAGCCCCAAAACACCTCCAATACCTTTGCCGGGGGCGTTGGCGACCCATCGGCGGTGGCCAGTGGCGAGTACCTGTATCTGTTCTATGGCGAATACGGCTACCCCGGTCAGTACGATCAGAAAAGCTACGATCCAGAAAAAGAGTGGTCTGGTCAGTGTATCAGCGTGGCCCGTATTCGGCTCCGCGACCTCGACAATCCGGCTGGCAAGGCCCAACGCTGGGATGGCAGGGGGTTCAACGCCCCCTGGAACGGAGTGGGTGCGCCGATTGCCTCCCTGCAGATTCCGCGCGGGGCGGGTGGCGGGGCGGCCTCGTCGCCAACGGGCGGGTTTCACTGGGGGCCATCGGTAAGCTGGAATACGCAACTCAACGCCTGGGTCATGCTCATGGGAAAAGTAACCGGCCCCTCGTGGGCGGGCAGCAGCGTTCATATTTCGTTCAATCCTAACAAAGACCTCGGCGAAGCCATGCAGTCCCAGGCCTGGACGAAGCCTAAACTGTTGCTCGATAAGCCAGGTTATTTCCTGTGGTATCCGTCGCTACAGCCCATGAACACGCCCGACGACGTGGCTAATAAACACACCTGCCTGCGGCTGGGGCAACGGGCGCGGCTATTTGTCAAGAACATAAAACCTGAACGAAGTGAGTATATGTCGGAATATATCATCGAGTTTAAGCCTGACAGTACGCAGTAGCCGGATCACAACGCTCAAACGTTACGCAGTCTGCCTCTGGTGGCTGGCTGTATCGCTTCTCTATTCATTGGCATGAACCGTAATCTTGTAATTTTCATCCTGCCCGTCATCCTGTTGCTCATCGACTGGTACGTTTGGCAGGCCATCAAAACGCTGAGCCGCTCGGCTTCCGAGGGTACGCAGCGTACCATTGCCATCATCTACTGGGGCTTCACGGCAGTAGCTATTTCGCTCTACGTAATCGTGCAGCTTCTGCCCGCCGATTCCCTCAGTCGCCAAACACGGACGCTGATGTGGGCGGGTATCGCGGTACCGTATTTCTCGAAATTTATTGCCATCCTGTTTCTCTTCGTCGATGATATTTTCCGGTTCTTTCGCTGGGTCGTCTCGCTGTTCTCTACCCCCGAAACGCGTCAGGTGGTGCAGGACGGTACGCCGTCGGTCAATACAGACTCCAATACCATCACCCGGTCTGATTTTCTGATGAAAACGGCGCTGGTGGCCGGGGCGGTGCCGCTGGTGGCGTTCTCGTGGGGTATCATTTCCGGGGCGCACGACTACCGTATCCGCCGGGTGCGGTTACCGATGAAAAACCTGCCATCGGGCTTTGCCGGTATGACCATTGCGCAGATTTCTGATATTCACTCCGGTAGCTTCTTCAACAAAACCGCCGTGCGCGGGGGCGTTGAGATGCTACTGAAGCAGAAGCCCGATATGGTGTTTTTTACCGGCGACCTGGTCAATACCCACGCCGAGGAGGTGAACGACTATATTGATGTGTTCAACAAAGTAAAGGCTCCGCTGGGTGTCTATTCCACCCTCGGTAATCACGATTACGGCACCTACGTACAGTGGCCGTCTGACCAGGCCCGGCGGCAAAACGTGCAAAACGTAGTAGCGGCTCATAAGCAAATGGGCTGGAACATCATGTTGGATGAGCACAAAATCCTGGAGCAGAACGGCGACAAAATTGCGCTGATTGGCGTACAGAACCTCGGCTTCGGCCCGGCAGCCCTGCGAATGGGAAACCTCGCCAAAGCATATGCCGGCACGGAAGATATGCCCGTCAAACTCCTGCTCTCCCACGATCCCACCCATTGGGATGCACAGGTACGCCCGCAATACCCCGATATTGACATGACATTCAGCGGCCACACGCATGGGGCGCAGTTCGGCGTGGAAGTTGGCGACATGAAATGGAGTCCGGTGCAGTATTTTTACCGGCAGTGGGCCGGTCTGTATCAGGAAGGCAATCAGCGGCTGTACGTAAACCGGGGCTACGGCTACATCGGCTATCCGGGCCGCGTGGGTATCCTGCCTGAGATTACCATTTTTGAACTGGTGAAGGCGTAAGAAACTGTCTGAGCAGGTGGGGGAACATCCGCTTACTTTGCCAGATTAGGTTACTGACGCCAGTGAGACGCAAGGTATTGCGTCTCTACATACCTTTGTGATATGACTAATCGCTACGCCCAGCGCGGGGTTTCTGCCGAAAAAGAAGACGTTCACGCGGCCATTGCCCAGCTCGACAAGGGCTTATTTCCAAAAGCATTCTGCAAAATCGTTCCCGACACGCTGGCAGGTAACCCGGACTTCTGCACCATCATGCACGCCGACGGAGCCGGTACCAAATCGTCATTGGCGTATCTATACTGGCGAGAAACCGGCGATCTGAGCGTCTGGCGCGGCATTGCACAGGATGCGGTCGTGATGAACACCGACGACCTGATTTGTGCCGGAGCCACCGGACCCATGCTACTCTCCTCGACCATTGGGCGTAACAAAAACCTGATTCCCGGCGCGGTCATTGCCGAACTTATTGCCGGTACTGAAGATGTATTGGCGATGCTGCGCGAATACGGTA
>JBBRUB010000712.1:0-2600 GCA_038248175.1 Cytophagales bacterium
CTGATTAACTACGAAATTGACCGCATCCACAGTCGATTTGAAGTTGATAGGACGTCTGTCTGGCCCTGCTATTTTCTGGCGACTGAACCCTGTATTGATGTTACCCTGCCCGTAGTCAATAGTAATGGCTGTTCTGTTCAAATCCCCGCCATTGGAGCCAATTAGCTGAATAAAGGGAATGCCAACTGTGTCAATGGGTATATCGTTCACATACACCTGAGCCGAACAGTTGACATAGTAGAACAGGTTGGCAAGGAATAAAAACAAGGCAGCTTTCATGATCTTACTCTACGATATATGATTGCAGGTCTTCGTATTCAACCAATTTTCTGGCAGAGAGGGTGGTTAAATTAGTCGTATTATGGTATTATGGTACGAGGTTATGCCTGAATATGAGCGAAAAGGATCCAATCACCGCACGGCCAGAATACCTTTCCATAGAGTGGTCTTTGTAATCAGCACAGAGTTGTGTCAAGTGTACATAAACGGTCACTCCAGTCGGGGTTTGATTGAGCGGGTCGTATCCTGTTTCGGTAAAAGATTCTCTGTGTGCGCCTGTGATTGCTGTTTTTTCTCGGCTGCAATACGCTGCTCCAGTTCGGGGCTTTGTTCGCTCTTCACCACAACGCCCTGCTGTAAGCTGACCTCGGCCAGGACCCGACGAAAACCAAAGGATTCTCGCTGACTTAGCGTAAACTGTTTCGTTTCGCTGTCTTGGGCGGCCTGTCGTTGTATCTGCTGAAGTGAGCGGGACATCTGACCAGCTACGTTACCATTCACCAGCACCTGTCCTGTTTCATCGTAGATAGCCAGACCGAACTTCTGCCCGATTCTGACTTCCCGTGTCAGGTCCTGGTTGAAGTCTTTGCTGATTGATTTTTCCAAAGTCACCCGTTTGTCGAAGCCCGTCTTTTCGATCAGGAACCGGCTTGTGGCCAACAAAGCCGGGCAGGTTTCGGGTACGCTGATCTGAATCTGTGATCCCAGCCGACCCACCGTGATGAGTTGCCCGGCAATTTCTTTCTGCCCCAGCGCGTCATTGTCCGTATTCCCGAAATCGGCGCGGATGGTTTTATTGAAATTCTCGACTCGCTCGAGCAACGCTTCGCGGATGGGGCGGTAGCTATCCTGTTCCGGTAACAGATACGCGACGCGACCCGTACTGCCCACCGTCGGTGTGAGTGGAAACCGGGTGGCGGTCAACTGCTGAATAAACTGAAGATCAAACCGGTGGCCGGCAGTGTCGTTATCGAAACTGAGGTGAATCCGCCAGTTATCGGCCTTGGCGAACGTGGTCATGTACCGGGCTATGGTGTTCACCTGCTCCGATGTTAACTGGCCACCCGTCGAAAAATAAACGGCATTGAACCGGTCGTCGTCCGCCATGCTGCGTAGCTGTCGCTGCGAGAGGGCATCAATCCCACTTTCCATCACGTAAAATCGTTCGGTCTGCGGGGGTGGATTCGAGACAAAGACGCTACCGAACCGGTCGCTGCCGGTAGCGTGAAGCTTGGCTCCCGAGTCGCTACGTAATTCCAGACCCGTTACGTCGGTTGACTGACCGTTGTAGTAGGGAAACGCTACGTTACGTAACTGGATCAATTTCAGTTCTGGTTGCTCCTGCGCTGTTTGGAACGGTTCCGTATGCCCCGTCGCCGGATTGAAATAGGTAATCTGTGAAACGACTTTTCCGGCAAATTCAGGTCTGCTTAGTGTCTGAGGGGCAATATGTCGCTGGTTGAGGTAATTGTCCGGCTCCAGTGGTCTGAGATCGAATTGGTCTTTGGCGAAGGGTTGTTTCGGTCCCGGCTCAATGAGCTGCGCCGTGAGTTTCCGGTTCCGGTCGACCTGCATCGGGTCGATACGCAGGTAGTCGTACAGCACATTGGTGATGTTTTTGAACTCACTGTCGCCGGGCCGGTTAAACGTCGAAAACACGCTGCCCAGCCGGTTGCGGATAAAGTCGATTATCGTTCCCGAATTGGTGAAGTCACCTGCCCGCTGATAAACCTGCTGACCGGCATCGTTCGGGTTCTTGATAATGATCGTGTCCTGGTAGCCTGGATGCGACAATACCGGGCGACTACGCCCTTTTTTTAGCTGCGGTTCGTACCCATACTGTACGGCAAGTTCGATAATTGAAACCGATGCCCGCAACTCCTGTACTGGAATCAGGTTGGGAAAACGAGCCTTTAATTCGTCAAATTTAGTCATCAGGACAGCCGCTGCTTGGGCGTGGAAAGTCGTTGTTCGGGTTTGTCGTCTAAAAACTGCCGCATCATTTCGCGTTCCTGATTGGTAACGACGGTCTGACCCATTGTTAGTTCCTGCTGCCGGGTTTGATCGGTTTTGCCGCCACCATCATTCACTGTTTCCCCTGCAATAACGTAGGGGTAATGTTATCAATGCCATCGGCCTGAGTCTGGGCGTGGTGCAGCGACGGATTCATAGTGGAGACGTTAAACTGATTTATGTCTTGAGGCATTCGTGTAAGTAAGTAGTTGGGCAGTATTAACTGAAATCAACCCGGTATTTTCCGCCAAAATCGGCCCAAATTTTATCCAAAGCTGCCTTAAGGCTGGGCAAACTTATGTAGTCAC
>JBBRUB010000713.1:0-2596 GCA_038248175.1 Cytophagales bacterium
ACCTGACCATGCAGGAAATTGGTCAGCAGGTAAACCTTTCCAAAACACCCGTGCACGAACGTATCAAGCGGCTCGAACGCGAGGGTATCATCACGCAGTACGTTACGCTTATCGATAAAAAACGGGTGGGAAACGGCCTGACGGTGTATTGTCAGGTCACGCTCGACAAACAAACCCGCGACACCTTTGCCGACTTCGACGCGGCCATCCGTGACCTGCCTGAGGTGCTGGAGTGCAGCCGCGTATCCGGCACGTTTGACTACCTGCTCAAAATCGTTAGCCAGGACATGGAGACCTACAATCGGTTCTATCAGGAAAAGCTTTCGGTCATTCCGAGTGCGCTGCACATCAGCAGCTTTTTTGTCATGGCCGAAATCAAGAATACCACTGTTGTGCCGGTTTGAATTTTTTTGGGACACAGAGTTTCGCAGAGGCTTATAAAGGTTCATAACATCAATTTATCTCTGCGTATCTCCCTTTTCTCTCCGTGCATCTCTGTGTAATAACTCCTTTAACAAAGTAGAAAACCGCCCTTCTGCTGTTTATTCGCGTATGAAAAGAAGACAATTCGTTTCCGCATCGGTGGTAGCAACCGCATCGCTTGCCGCTACCCAAACCAGGGCTAATATAACCGCCCCTGCCCCCAAACAGGCATATGAACTGCGCACCTACGAACTCAAGTTTGGCTCGCCAGCGGGCAACATCGAGAATTATTTCAAAGAAGCCCTGATTCCGGCCCTCAACCGGCAGGGTGTCAGGAACGTAGGCGTGTTTCGGGAAGTAGGCAAAAGCGATCCCGGCAAAGTCTATGTCCTGATTCCATACGCATCCATGGACGCCTTCGCACAGGCCGCTACACGCCTGGCCAATGATGCCGAATACGGTAAAGCCAGTCAGGCGTACAACGAGATCAAGCCCGACAAGCCACCCTATACCCGCTATTCCACCTCGCTCCTGTCGGCATTCGACGTCCTGCCACAGATGATCGTGCCGGACACCAAAGCCAGACGGATCTTTGAACTGCGCACCTACGAAAGCTACTCGGAAGATGCCGCCCGCCGTAAGGTCTTGATGTTCAACAAAGATGAGATGCCCGTTTTTTACAAGGTAAAGCTCAACCCGGTCTTTTTCGGGCAGGTGGTGGCGGGCGAACATATGCCGTGCCTGACGTATATGCTGACGTTCAAAGACATGGCCGAGCGCGACGCTAACTGGGCCGCCTTCATTGCCGACCCAGACTGGAAACGCATGTCAGCCGCTCCCGAATACGCCAACACAGTCTCCAATATCATCCGCGTGTTTCTGGAGCCAACGACTTACTCTCAGGTGTAGGGTATTCTGGTTTTTGGAAGGTATGCCAATACGGTATCTGCACTCATCCAACTGTGTGCAGATACCGTATTGGCATTAACTATTTCCATTATTCCGCAGGGCCAGAATCAGGTTTGTTTTCAGATCATACAGGTTATGTTCCAGCCCTACCGGGTACGTATGCGGATTCACAAACCGCTTCACACCGGGGTGCAATCCAGCCAACTGGCTCTGCACCCGCTTCCGAATAGCGTGAATATCGGGCTGGTCATATACCTGTTTCCCATTCCGAAACACTGGTACCAGCAATTCCTCAAAGGCTACCCCGGCCCCAAACTGGCGTCGTTTGGTGAAATCGAGGGGGTCAATCATCGCGGCAGGGCCATCAATACCGGTCTCTTCGTCATAAATCATGTCGGCCAGAAACCCGCGTTCATCAAAAAACCGACGCACCTGCTGAATGCCCGGCGTAGAGGTCTTGATGGCCTGTTCGGAGAGTTTGATTTTGTAGTCCCACCGGTCGGTGTCGGTATTGCGCAGGGCGGCCAGTTTATAGACACCACCGAGCGCGGGCTGATCGTAGGCCGTTACGAGTTTGGTACCTACCCCCCAGACTGTAATCTGCGCACCCTGTTGCTTTAGGCTATTAATAATGGTCTCGTCGAGGTCGTTGCTGGCCACAATGGCGGTGTCGGTAAATCCGGCGTTGTCGAGGAGTTTACGAGCTTCAATGCTGAGGTAGGCCAGATCGCCGGAGTCGAGCCGAATGCCCGCCAGTTTGTATCCGCGCTGCCGCAGTTTTTTGCCCGTTTCAATAGCATGCCGAACACCCTGAAGCGTATCGTAGCTATCTACAAGCAGGGTCACGTTGTTGGGCATCACGTCGGCATAGGTATCGAACGCTTCCTGCTCCGTATCGAACGACATCACCCAGCTATGGGCGTGGGTTCCTTTCACCGGAATACCGTAGAGTTTACCGGCCAGCACGTTGGAGGTACCATCGCAGCCGCCAATGTAGGCCGCGCGGCTGGCCGTCATGCCGCCATCCACACCCTGGGCCCGGCGCAGCCCAAATTCCAGCAGCGAATCAGTACCGGCCACAAGCCGTAGTCGGGCGGCTTTGGTGGTAATCAGCGACTCGAAGTTGATTAAGTTGAGCAGGGGTGTTTCCAGCAACTGGCACTGTAAAATTGGGCCGCGCACCCGCAGCAGCGGCTCGTTTGGGAACGCTACGGTCCCTTCGGGCATGGCGTCGATAGAGCCGGTAAATTTGAGCTGGGCCAGG
>JBBRUB010000714.1:0-2526 GCA_038248175.1 Cytophagales bacterium
AGCATTGCGTCCAGCGTTTTGAGCGGGTACTTCTCAAACAGATCGTCAGCTACCCGGTAGTTTGATAGATTTAACATTTTGAATGATTCAATGATATAACGAGTGAATGATGTAATGAGTGAATAACCTCCGGTGGGAGCCTGAATATGCCAGCACCCATTCACTCATTATATCATTCACTCATTAGTTAGTGGAAGGTCTGTTACGTAGCCAATTTTTTCGACGGCGGTAAGCATATCAAACACAGTATCAATGCCCGATATCAATTTATCGACCGAGCTGGTGATGAGTACAATGACCAGTTCAGACGCCACAAACTGACCCAGCGACATTTGTCGGCCTACCAAAAGCGTTGTTCCCAGGATAAGCAGCCCCCCGGTTACAATGGTTTTAAATGCCACTCCGCTGTAAAAGAAACGTTTCAGGACCTTGAAATGGTTATTTCGGGAATACACATAATTTGCCACCAGATCGTCCATCTTGTCAATGGTCTCGAGCGAATCGGCACGAAGCCGGTGCAGGGGCAGTTCGCGGGCTACATCTTCGAGTTGGGCAACCACTTTGTATTTGTATTTTGACTCTTGCAAACTGGTTCGTACGCCCGATGGGCCGTAGATGCGGCAGATACCAACCATAAGCAGCACGGTGAACAGGCCGAAGCCAATGAAAATTGGGTTGTAGGCGGATAAAAGCAATAACCCGAATACAATCTGTACAACAGCCGATGTTATATCGATGAGCAGTTTAGGCATGCCTTTCTGAATGGTCAGCACGTCGAAAAAGCGGTTCATCAGCTCGGGTGGGTAGTAGCCCGAGAAGGCGTCGGGCTGAATGCGGGGCAGTCGGTAGGTGAACTCGAAAGCGGCTTTGGCAAATATCCGCTGCTGTAGAATCTCGACCAGAGTCATCTGCCCAACCAGTAGCAAACCTGTGGCCAGTACCCCCACTATGACCAGTCCAATCAGCAGATAAACCGAACTGAACAGCAAGCCACCCGATACTAAGTTGAATACTGCCTGAATACCCAACGGCAACGACAAACTGATTATTCCCGTTACGAGAGCATATAGATAGACGTAACCAATGTCCCTGCGTTCGGTAGTCAGGAGTCTTGTTAATCGCTGTAATGGGGTGGGGGGAGCCGTTATCTCGTTGGACGAAGCCATATATTAACCTTGTATGATAGTAATTTAGAGTTTTTTGATAGCTTTGCTATCTTTACTGCAAATATAGCAAAGTAGCTATCATTTTACATTAGAGTTAAATTAGATTTACTACCCCCAACTGACCACTACGATGCATTATTCGGTGCATGTCCGTATGAATGAGCGGCTCTTTCTGCGCGAACCCGAAAGTTCCGACCTGGGCAGACGGATTGTCAGACAAGCTATCCTGCTGTTTAATGAGATCGGCTTCGAAGATGCAACGTTTCGCAAACTGGCCGAGCGCATGGGTACCAAAGAAGCCAGTATTTACCGGTACTTTGAGAACAAGCACCGCCTGCTCGTCTATCTGGTTGCCTGGTACTGGCAGTGGCTCGATTTTCAACTGGTTTATCGTACCAACAACCTGGCTGACCCACGCCAGAAACTGGAACGACTGCTTCAGCTGCTCTTGTTGCACGATATTGAGCAACCGCTTGCTGACGACATCGATATAGTAGCTCTTCACAGTATTGTAGTGCGCGAAGCCAGCAAAGCCTATCTCACCCGGCACGTCACGGAAGACAACCGGCAGCAGCTGTTCAAGCCCTACAAAGACCTGTGTGGACGCATTGCCGGTATCGTTCTCGAACTGCGGCCCGATTACCCATATGCTCACTCCCGCGCCAGTTCGCTCATCGAGACCATCCATTTTCAGGTATTCTTTATGGAACACCTGCCCTCACTGACCGACTTTGGCAACGGCCCCGACGGTGAAATAAAAGATGAAGGTAAACTCCTCGATTTTGTCCGGCATCTGCTGTTTTCTTCGCTCGATATCCCAGTCACAGCCCCGTCACAGCCCTGAATCCTATCGCTTTGGATTTATAGAACAAGCCCGGCAAAACTGATTTGCCGGGCTTGTTCTATAAATCCAAACGGGTTCAACCGTGAAAAAAGTCCTTCATTTTGTCGAAGAATCCTTTTTCATTCTTATTGGGTTTGGGTTGAAAGTTGGGCGAGTTACGCAGCGTTTCGAGCGTAACCCGTTCATCGGGCGATAGCACTTTAGGCGTCCAGACATTAACGTGTATTAGTTCATCGCCCCGCCCGTAACCGTTCAGTTCTTTGATGCCTTTGCCTTTTAGCCGCAAAATTTTACCACTCTGCGTGCCGGGGTCGAGCGTAATACGTGCTTTGCCGTCAATTGTTGGCACCTCCACGTTGGTGCCGATAGCGGCATCCACAAAGCTGACGTACAGGTCAAACACCACGTTATTTCCGTCGCGCTTGAGGTACTGGTCCTCTTCTTCTTCAACAACAATGAGCAGATCGCCCGCTACGCCACCACGGGGCGGTACGTTGCCCCTACCTCCAACCGATA
>JBBRUB010000715.1:0-2521 GCA_038248175.1 Cytophagales bacterium
GGCACGTGCCTTCGATACGCTGATTGCCGCGCTGAGTTTGCTGAAATTACAGTATCCCGATTTTGTGGTACATCTGTTCGGGCAGAAAACGTTTACCGACGACTGGATGCAGCATTTGCCCGGTTTTGCCAATGTAGAAAGCAATCTGCGTTTTTACGGCTATACCGATCAGCGTGACGCTATTCCCTTTGCAGCCACCGCCACTGCTGGACTGGCCCTGCTCAAACCCGTTGGCGATTACCCCGACTCGTATCCTACCAAACTTTTCGAATACATGACCCTTGGGCTACCGGTTATCACGTCAGACTTCCCGTTGTATCGCGACGTAGTGGAGCGGCACGGCTGCGGATTGTGCGTGTCGCCCAATGATTCGGTTGCCGTTTCTCATGCGTTGCGGCACCTGATCGAGAACCCGGCTGAAGCGCGGGTGATGGGTGAGCAGGGGTGTCGGGCAACCGAGACGCAGTACAATTGGATCACCGAAGCAACCAAACTACTTCAGTTTTATCGGACAATTTTATCGAAACAATAAAACAAAAATATGATATAGTAGTGTTGTTCTAAGGACAAATACTATGCTTTCCCGGAAGGATTTAACTTTCGGGTAAATTTCGGGCGTTTTACTCAACGCTCTCTCTTTCTATATCTGATGTATATTCACGCAGTTAGCCACTACCTGCCTACCGAAGTAGTTAGTAATGAACACTTTACTAAGCTAAACGGACTCTCCAGCGACTGGATTATCGAACGCACCGGCATTGAAGAACGGCGCAAAGCCGCACCCGGCGAGAATACCAACACCATGACCGTTGAGGTAGTCCGGCGATTACAGGAAAAAACCGACCTGTCCACTATCGACCTGATTGTTGGAGCTACATACACGCCTTATGATACCATTGTGTCATTGGCGCACGAAGCGCAGCACGAACTCGGCATTGCCGACATTCCGGTTGTTTCGGTGTCAACGGCCTGCTCTTCGTTGCTGAATGCTATCGAAGTAGTGGAGGGGTACTTCGCACTCAACAAAGCCAGCCGGGCCTTAGTCATTGTATCGGAACACAACACCGCTTACAACAACGACAAAGACACGGTCTCAGGCCATTTGTGGGGTGATGGGGCAGCCGCTATGCTGATTACCAAAGAACGCCAGGCCGACGGCGATTTTAAAATTCTTGGCCTGCTCACGGGCGGGGCAGCGCATACGCCCAAAGGCACAACGGGCGTGATGATGAAACCCAACGAAGGCGGGGTGTCCATGCCGCATGGCCGCGACGTATTCATCAACGCCTGTCAGTACATGCCCAAGGCCAGTTTACAAATCCTGGAACGCTGCGGCCTGACCCTTAACGACGTCGATTATGTTCTACCGCACCAGGCTAATCTGCGTATCTCGCGCAACGTGATGAATACGCTCGGCCTGCCCGAAGAGAAACTGATTTCCAACATTCAGAAACTCGGCAACACGGGCTGCGCAGGTTGCGGCATTGCCCTCTCCGAGCAGTGGGACACCTTCCGGAAAGGTCAGCGCGTTGTTATCACCGTATTCGGTGGCGGCTATTCGTTTGGGGCAATGGTCATTGAAAAGTGAGTTGTAGAGTCATAAAGTTGGCGTCAGCATCCACTGCTGCCACCAACTTTATGACTCTACAACTTTGTGACTCCATAACTCTTTTATTGCGCTTCTCCGCGCCAGATATTGTTCTTTCCGTTTACGTCAGGGAGAACCTTATCCGGATCAACAACCACCGTTTTCAGGGGTGAGGTCGAGGGATACTTGAACGTCCAGTTGGCACCGCGCTGCCAGACTTCGACAGGCAGATTGATACGGCCTTTTTTACCGTTGTCTTCCGTTACTTCTATGGTTACGGGCATGGCCATCCGGTCGAGGTTTTCAATGGTGATGAGCGAGCCTTTGGTGGCCGAACCATCCACGTATTTCACGCCCTGCACGGCCTGATCCAATTTCCAGGTTTCGTAGAACCATTCTCTCCAGAACCAGCCGAGGTCTTCACCCGCGCCATCTTCCATGCTGCGGAAGAAATCGTAGGGCGTGGGGTGTTTGAACGCCCAGCGATCTACGTACTGCCGGAAAGCGAAGTCGAACCGTTCAGGGCCGAGTACTACGTCACGCAGGAGTTTGAGGCCCATGCCGGGTTTGTAATAGGCCAGAATACCGAGGGCGCGGGGTTGCTGCACGTCGGGGATGGTCATAATTGGTTCGGCAGGAGAGAACAGGGTCGGGGCAATGTCCTGCATGGTGCCGCGCTTCCGGTTATATTCTCCGTTGTTGAAGTTTTCTGTCGAGAGCATATTGATGAACGTATTGAAGCCTTCGTCCATCCACGGAAACTTACGTTCATTGCTGCCCACAATCATCGGGAACCAGTTGTGGCCAAATTCGTGATCCGTTACGCCCCACAGTCCATCCGTTTTGTCTTTATGATCGCAGAATACAATGCCGGGATACTCCATGCCCCCTACAATACCAGCCACGTTGGTTGCCACCGGGTACGTATATGGA
>JBBRUB010000716.1:0-2520 GCA_038248175.1 Cytophagales bacterium
ACCCTGATTCGGCATGGTCTTAAAAACACGACCCAAGAGTTTGTCAACTTATGGGTAGGCTGTATGTCTGCTTTTGCCCGGTGGGTCAAAATTCAATTATCTTATAATCAACACCTTGCAAAAATCTTCGGGTAGAGTAGTTCAATCACTAAACCATAACCAACTCATGAAAACAATCCTATTTTTCCTGTCATTCGCCCTGATAGGGTTGAGTGTACAACCGCTTATGGGGCAGCACCCCGTCAATTGGGTTCACGGGCTGAACGCTGATGCGGAATTCTGGGCCAGTGAACAGGCTTTGTTCATAGCCGAACGCCGGATTGTTGGCGGGACCAACAATGGCTACAACAACAATGCCGGTGTAGGCGCTTTTGCCAATAACGTTCAGAACGCAACAAATACGGGGGGCAATTCACTTGCCATTGGGCATAGCATGGGTGGGCTGGCGGTGCGGGAAGTAATACGGCAGAATAGTGCGGCCTATCAGGGGATTATCCTTTGCGGAGCACCCCTGCGCGGTGCCAGAATCATGAATAGTTTTCAGAACGGCTCTGTTGACGAGGCCATCGAAAACGGGGGTTGGCAGGTAGTACGAGGGCCGCTGGCACACTTTGGTATTCGCACGTATCTGGTAGGTGGGCTGGTGGCTAACGCTATTGTTCCGGGACTACGGGAGATATTCGACTTCAACTATATTAATTACAACCAGACATACGGGGCGCCAACCGTAGATGACTTAGCCGAAAACAGCGGCTACATGCAGGGCATTAATACGTTTAGCTCACCAACGCCACGAGTCTATATCTGGGGGAACGAAAACAGCCCGGTTCACTGGCGGTTGCTTGCCTCCACGCGCCGATACGGTAACAATCAAAATTGGGAGGATGGCGAAGATCAACAGTTACCGAACACAATCAGCACTGTCTCTGATGTTTACCTTGCCTTTTTCATCACCAATTCCGTTGCGGCAGTCGCTTTTGCCATTGCCCTCGATCCCTTACACGCAGCTTACCACGGCTGGGCAGCGTTTGAGTGGAAGGCTGGTTGGGATTATCTCCGTAAAAACTCCGAATCTGACTGGGCCTCGCTGATTGGTGCCGAAAGCGGCTACGTTTATAATGTGAGTACCTACGTGACCAACGTTTGCTCGAATGAGTATTACTACGGCACCTGCGGGCAATATCAGGACCCGATTGTACGGCAGGCTTGCCAAAACAGTTGTTTCCAGACGGTGAGTTATACCTACAGTTTTGCGTCACAGTCTGGCAGCGACGGCCAGGTATCCGGGGCTTCGCAACGGGCCGATGCCACGCAATGGCAAGTACCTGACGCTGACAGATATGAAGCCACAGGCGTAAACCATATAGAAATGCGCGGCCATACCAATATGACCACCCAGTTCAGGAACGTATTTAATAGAACAGACCCGGCCTTTAATACCCCGCCCAGATGATTCCATTCCTCATGCGACAGGCCAGTATGCTAACCCTGTTGATTGGCATACTGGCCTGTCGGCCAAAAGACACCATAGTTAATGCCGATGGGGTGACAGTTTCGCTGCGCCCCATCTGGCAATCATCGGCCAATGAAGGTGCCGGTAGTCGGCTGGCCTACGGTGTGTACACCTCCGTAGCTACCCTGAACGCCGTTGTTACGCCCGGTGTGATGCCTTACCCGGCCAAAGAACCCTTTGGCCGGGCGGTTTGGGTGATGCGCGACGTGACCGATGGTCATGCCCTCTGGCAGTGGAAAGACTATATGACTAATTTTGAGAATGGGTATTTAGACATTCCCTGCGTAAGCAACAATCGGCTCTTATATAACAATGGCCCGCGTACCCACTGTATTGACCTGAACACGGGCCGCACCCTGTGGCAAAAGTGGAAACGGGATTCGCTCAACTCAACCGTGCCGATTGTGGCCTTAGGAGACAGCTATTTTTTTTGTGGCACGTTTAAGTCTCGGACGGTTAAAGGTCAGACCCAATCGGCAGTGTTTCGGGGTAGTTTGCTGGCTCCTACGGATGAGGTTTTAGTAGCAGAACCCCAGTTACCTGAGGAATATTTCGGTCCACTTATTAGTCCAACAGGTGCCACCAGCCTACAAGTATATGTCCAACAAGCAGATACCCTACTGGTTGTTGATTATCAGGCAGTAGTTTCCGCAAGCCAAAATATTGTAAAGTCGGCTTATAGTGTGTACAATATGACCCGCAAAACGTGGGCTTACAAAGACGTACCCCTCACAGCTCCGGGTTACGCAGCCGTGGTGGACGGTCTGCCCCGCATCTTCGAGGGGAAGGTCTATCATTCGGTGGGCCGTTCAATGACCTGTCATGACCTGGCGACGGGAAAGCCCATCTGGGAAAATAAGTATGGCGGCAATTTCCTGTTCTCCGGCTTTCTCGTCATGGATAACACCGTAGTCGCCAACTGCGAAGACGGCTACATCTATGGCCTTAGCCCGCAAACAGGCACCCAACTCTGGAAAGAAAAATCGTCGGGAACCAGCACCCGGCTC
>JBBRUB010000717.1:0-2511 GCA_038248175.1 Cytophagales bacterium
ACAATAGTTCGGTGATTTTGGGGCCATAACAAAGGCGTGGTAGTTTTGGGTATCTGACATCCTAAACCAACCACGCCATGAGCGAAGCCTTCACTTCCCTGACGACAATAGTAGCCAAAATGCCTGCTTTGACCAAACCTCGGACTGATTTTATCAATCATGTCCTACTACTATTTCTGCGTCTGCGTAACCGCATCAACTTTCTGATGCTGGCTCGACATAGCCAGCAGTATGTCGAAAGTACTTATCGACTGCACTTTAATGAGTTCCACGATTTTGCTGCCATGAATACTGCTTTTGTCCAAAAACACGACTCCGGTCACTTTATGTGGGCCTTCGATGTCTCTTACCTGCCCAAGAGTGGTAAAAAAAACACCGGGCGTGGGCAAATATTGGTTAGGTAGTGCCGCCAAAGCTCTTTGGGGGTTGGAATTAGGCCTGCTATCAGCGATAGATATTGACTACCACACTGCCTTCCATATTGATGTCGCTCAAACGCCCGACAAAGCCCGGCGAGAGGCATGGGGCATTGATTTATTGGATCACTGTAGTCAAGCCGTCCTTTGGTCAACGCCCCATTTGTTGACTCTAAGCCAGTACCTTGGCGTAGGTGCGTATTTTGCCAAAAAAGAATTTATTAACCAGATTCGCACCCGAAGTGGGCTGCATATCATCAGTTTACTGCGGCAGGATGCTAATCGCACCGGCGACCCGGCTGCGGTATCTCTACGAAGGCCCTAAACGGGTAGGTAAAGGAGCCCCTAAACGCTACGATGGCAAAATTGACCTCAAACAACCAGACTTCACACGGTTTGAATTGGCGTCAGAATCGGCCACCCAGCGCATTTATTCGGCATCGGCAAACTGTGTGTTTTTGAAAGCAACTATTCGTCTATTTTATGTGCAGTATTTGGATGCTCAGGGGCAGGGGCAAAGTTATCGCCCTTACTTCTCGACGGATGTCGATTTGGCGGCTGACACCTTAGTGAGTTACTATCAAGCCCGTTTCCATCGGACCGCCGAAGCGGGAGGAGTTTCTGATTCGCGATGCTAAACAGTTCACGGGCCTGTCGGAGTGCCAGGCTTGCTCAATCAACAAGCTGGAATTTCACACCAACATGAGTTTATCAGCGGTGAATGTGGGCAAGGTGGAGACAGGTCTGAGTGCGGATGCGGGCAAGCGTAAAGCGTTCTCAATGACGAACGTTAAAACTCGGTACCACAACGAGTTACTCTTGAATGAATTTATATCAATCTTGCCTGAGAAGGCCAAGTTGCATATAAATCATACTCAAACGCGTCAGCTCTGTTTTTTTGGCTGTATTACTGATTGAGAATCCCCGAGCTATTGTGATTAAATAAATTGTTTTTTACGCTCACCTATTCAGACGAAGGTCAGTCCACTCACTATGATGTCACCCTGTTACGGGGGAGGTTGCGGAGTAGATAATAAACGAGCGCAATACCTGTAAAAATGAAGTAGTAATAATAAATATCGGCTATACTGTTCAGGTTGTCGGGCAGGTAATGGAAGAACAGGTACGTAGCACCGATATAGCCATATACGGTACCCATCAGCAGAAATAAATACGACCGTTGCTGCCGCCCGTGAAAATCGAACGTAGCACACGCCACCGCCAGACCCAGTGCAAACCATAACCGCAGTTCGGCAAAATTGAATAGTCCACCCAGCAACGCTACCCCCAGTACATTGCCCATTACGGTCATATACGTTTCGGTAAAGTGCGGTTTAATGCGCCGACGGTCCAGCCACAACGCTACCCCCAGCACCAGCAGTGATAGACCAATGACAGAAAAGACGGTGGCCTGATTGAAGAAATTGGTTTTGAAATACAGTTCCAGTGGCCGTACCGTAACACCCACCCACGAAATGAGCGCGGTCAGGGCCATGCCCAGCACCCCCCGATGGTTAAACCGGTAGGCGAGGGGTAAAAAGAGCAGCGCGGGCAGCAACGTAACCAGCCCGTACCGTTCGCCGAAGACGTTGTAGGCGTATTGGGCGTATCCTTCCAGCGTCAGAAACAGCAGACAGCCCAGCAACAGCGCGTAATCACCGAAAGTAGAGCGGCTCCGGGTTTGGGTAATTGCCCAGGCGGGACGGTTGCGCCAGGCAAAGAAAAAACTGGCCGCACACGCTGCCGTAATGCCCGCCAGCAATGCCCCGTGTCCAATCTGGTCGAAGTTATCGTAGATGAGCAGACCCAGCCCCGAACTCAGTAGCAGGATACCCGCGTACAGCAGCGAGCGAAGTTCCCAATGCAGTGAAAACGGCTTTTTTTGCTCGTGTTCAGCGATTTTGTCGTGCTGTTCGGCCGGGATGATGCCCGCCTGAGTCAGCGCGTTAAGCGTATTGGTAAGGGACATATACGGGATGTTTTTTGTTATGAACTGATGTTACGCAGCCTTAGCCAGTAGAGTAGATTGACTTTTCAGGCTGTTCAACTCCCGCAAAGCCAGTTTCGTCGCATTTAGCGTTAGCAGCGTTTTTAA
>JBBRUB010000718.1:0-2504 GCA_038248175.1 Cytophagales bacterium
AAGAGTTTTTTGGTATCAGCTAAAGTTGATTGCTGGTATTCACGATCAGCAAGCAGTGCGCTTTAATGGCAACAATAATCGGGTGATTTAAGCAACACGCCAAATGGCATGAAAAAGCCGCGTCCAGATCTTTTTGGCGCGGCCTTTTGTCGAGGTGATTATTTAAGCACACTTGGCCATTAGATCACCTGATTGCTGAGTGACAGACACATGTCGGAAGTTTGCCATCCTCGTTTGGCTATGCCCTAAGTTCAGGTCAATCTGGGAATTGTTACTACACGGGAAGCATTGGGCTACGTTGTGCTGAATAGCTGAATCTGTGATTCTACCATCGGTACTTAATCGACGTCTTCATCCTCCCCCTCTTCCTCTGCATTATCCAGCATATAATCCTCAAAATAGGCTTGTCGCTCACTTTTGACGCTGCCCCCCTCAATACTGCCATAAGGGGTCGATTCGCCAATCTCTACGACATGGGCAAATCCCCAGAAATCGATCTGAGCGCTTAACCAAGATCGGCTGGCACTTGGTGTCTGCAGACAGATTTGGTCATGGAGCTTGACCCACAAGGCGCGACCGTAGAAGACATCCATCGTCGGTAGCCATTGCCAGGCGGGTGCCCGGGGCACCAGTGTCCGTTCCCAAAGGGGCTGGCCGGGTACGCAACTGTAATCACCATCACGGGGATAGGTGGGCAGGGACTCGGCAGCGGCAATGGCCAGATCCTGGTCGGGCTGCTGGCAGAAAAAGCCGATCTGCGCCGTTCCGATCAACCGCGCAATGCTGGCCAGCGAATCGGTGGTCTCGACTAACTCGATAGTCTCCAGGTAGGGGTCGATCAGGTAGGCGGAAAATAGGATGGGCGTTTCCATGATAAAGTTGTTCGGGTAGATGGGGACAGAACCTGCCCGGCGTAGTCGCGGTTTCCCACCGGTTGACAATGTAGTTAACGCGCAGCGGGCAGGCTGTCCAATCGACAGTTAGTTGAGCAGGAACTACCGTCGGGGACCGCGCGGGGGGGATGTGTTTTGATTACCTACCGGACCGGCATCGGGCTTGACGGGTGACTTTCGAAGCACCGGGCTATCGGCACTCAGGATCGCCGGGTTACCCGGTTTATTTGCAGCCCCCACGGTGGGTGCCTGCCCGCTGACGGGTGATCGCCTTGGTTCGTAAACGGGCCGCGCCTGAACCGGGGCTTCCGAGCTACGGGTACCGTCCGGCGTACTGGATCCTTTTTGAGTGGGCACTGCTTTCTGTTCACCGTTACCCAGCTCCTGCCGACCGCTCTGCACATCCTGTTTGAATGCGGAAAAATCGGCTTCGGGCATCTTTTTTAGGCTCTGTCCTCCCTCGGGTTTAAATGTGGTTAGCAGATGATCAGCATATTTCTCGCTAAAGCGACCTGGCTGGTCCACGTTCTCCAAGAGAACTGGTTTCTTTTTACTGTCCAGATCAAGCGTGTAGAGGGCGTCGGAGCTGGTGATTACGTAGGCCTGACCCGGTGAGTCTGCTTTCGTTTGCTGACTGGTTCCCTCTGCCCGCAGGGCCTTAAAATCACTTTCACTTAGTGATTGCAGTATCACCTTCTCGCCGTCCGTATTGCCCTTGAATTTCTCGATCAGGTAGGTAGCACTCTGGGCGTCGAACTGGGTGGGTACCGCTTTCGCTGTTTCCAGAACCGGCTCCCCATTGCGGTCAATACCGGCGGTGATTTTACCATCGGCGGACGAGAGTACATAGGGATTTTTCGCTACTAAATGAGTGAGCCGTTCGCCCTTCGCGTTTGCCTCGACGTAGCCCAAAACGGGCTTCTGAACCTCAACTTTGGGCGGTTCAGTACTATCGGTTTTTTCCGAACCGGTCGCGGAAGGTTCGGGCGTCGGTCCGGCCTTTAGTGAGGGGTCGGTAGCCTGTGTTTTCGGTTCTACGGGCAGAATGTCTTTTTTATCGGGCTTATCAACGTCGCTTTTTTTGGTGCGGCTGGCGCGCAGATCACCATCGTCGGGCAGGATGTTTTTGCGTTCCCCCTCCGTGTATTTAGTGACGGGTAGTCCCGTGGGGCCAAGCTTCACTTTGTCTTTTTCGGCCAGGATACGGTCGTTGTTACTCTTGGTCTGGAGCTGCTTGAGCCAGCCCACGGTCAGGTCCACAGGGGCCTCACGCAGGCGTTTGGGGCGATTATCCCTGATTTTCTTAACCAGTTCATTGCGTTTGTTGACTTCCATTTTCAGGTCGTCGTTGAAATCCTTCTCGTAAGAGCGTTTGACAACGACCAACTCCCCGGTATGACGAAATTCTTTGACGGCGTTCTCGGCGCGGGTCAGCATACTCCGGTTGTTGGGAATACTGGCCGTAATTTCGACGTTGCCCTGGTAGGTCTTACCCACCGTGACGACGGCCTTTGTTTCGGCAACGATGTGGCCACTGTTGAGGATTTTTTCCAGGCGCTGCGCCACCTCCGGAGCCGACTGCCCGGCGGGCATCTGTTCGCTAACTGGCGC